>NZ_PVBK01000018.1:0-111826 GCF_002968535.1 Neorhizobium sp. T7_12
CCACAAGGGGGAGGGTTAAGACCGCCGCTCCGCCTCGCATCCCATCGGTGATCTCCCCTTGAGGGGGAGGTGTCCGGAGGGGCAGAGGGGGGTGCCTCACCGCATACTCGGCCTCGACCAGATCCAACCCCGCTTTCGCGAAGGACCTGCCTTCCAACCCACCTCACATCATCCGATCGAGCCAGTCCATCGCATGGTCCTGCTGGTCAACCGGAAATGCATGAGCAGCACCGGGCCAAAGCCTCGTTTCGAGGCAGCGCTCCGCATCGGCGGCCGCCCAGATCGCATGAAGTTGCTCCTGCGCCGCCAAGGCGGCAGGCTTCGGAAAATGCCGGTCCTCGGCACCGCTGAAGATCAGCGTGGGTTTCGGCGCGGCGAGGCCTGCAAAATGCGGATAATCGATCTTTCCCGCGATCGGCGGATGCAGCATGGAAAAGGCCGACTGGCCGCGAAGCTGGTTGTTGCCCGGCTGCATGAGGCCTTGCAGCGTCCCCATCCAGCCGCCGGCGACGCAGGCGCTGGCATCGTCCGAAAGTGCGGCCGCCTGCCAGGCGCGCGAGCCGCCCATCGAATAGCCGAAGCTCGCCACACGGCTTCCATCGACGCCGGCCAGCGCGCCAAGCCATGCCATGGCCTCGATGTCCTCGAGCAGGATGACGGAGGCGTAGGAAACCCCGAACTGCATGAGATTGGCGGCCAGCGCCTGCTGCGCTTCGTAACCGTTGCCTTTCCGGCTGCCCCAGCCGAGCGCGTCGGCGCAGAGCACGGTGTAACCGCGCCGGGCGAGTTCGTTGCCGACATGCCGGCCGCCGTAAAGTTTCGCCGCCCATCGATCCGTATCCGCTGCGATCTCGGAAGCCTCGCCGGAGCGGCGGATCATCTTCTCCTTGCCGATCGAGAAGAGCGAGCCGTGGTCGTGCAGGAGCAGCACGGCCGGCGTAACGTCATTTGTATCCGGGCGAAGGAGATAGGCTCTCGTCGTTTCGCCGTTCGAAAAGCCAAGTTCGAGCTCTTGGGCCCTGCATCCGTCTTCAGCCCACTCCGTGAGGACCGAGGCGCTTGCGGGCGCGATCCGCCCGACGCCGAGTGCCTGCCGCATCTTGTTCCGTGTACGGTCCTTCCAGTCGGAAAAGCCTTCCGCCGCCGGCCGGAAATGCCAGTCGAACGAGAGGTTGTCGCGCAGCCTCGCTGCGAGGCTGGACATGTTCTCGCTGTCGATCATTTCTCCTGCCGCAGCCGTTCGAGCATCCGGTCTCGGCTGTCGCCCAGGTGCTTGCGCATCGCCCCGCGCGCGCCTTCCACGTCACGGGCTTCGATTGCCTTGAGGATGGCACGGTGTTCTTCATTGACGCGCGCGAGATGCACGGAAAGGCTCGTGTCATCGACCGCATGGGTCGAAAGCCGCATGCGGGGCATCAGGGTCTCGCCGAGATAGTTGAAGATGCGGAAAAAATGCTCGTTATGGCTGGCGGTGGCAACGGCGCGGTGGAAATCGAAATCCGCCTGCGTATCCCGGCTTGCACGGCGGACGGCAGCATCCATCGCCTTGCAGGCCGCGGTCATGGCCTGGATATCCGCCTGGGTCCGCCGGTCGGCGGCAAGTGCTGCCGCTTCCGATTCGATGCCGATGCGCAGTTCGAGCCCCTTCACCAGGTTTTCGACCAGCATCAGGTTTTCGTCGCCAAGACGGAACGGCGCCACACCCGCATCCTGACGAACGAAGACGCCGATACCGTGATGGATCGAGACGAGTCCGCTTGCACGAAGATTGGCGATCGCCTCCCGGACGACCGTCCGGCTGACGCCCAGTTCGTCGATCAGCGCCTTTTCGGTCGGAAGCTTCGACCCGCGCGGATATTCCCCAAGCTTGATACGCTCGGCGATCGTGCGCACGACCTGCGAACTCAGGGTCTCCCTGCGGCGCCAGGTAGCGGATGGGGCTTCGGCTGTCATCGGGCACTCCATGGCGTCTCGGATGTGAAACTCAGACAGCTTGGTCGTATTCGAGGCTCGCCTGGATCAGTTCCCGGGCATAGGGATCCTTGGCCTGACCTGTCGCCAGCACGTCTCGGCTCATCACCTCGACCACGCGACCATGCTGCATTACCGCCAGCCGCTCGCACATATGATCGATCACCGCAAGATCATGGGAAACGAAGAGATAGGTCAAGTTGCGTTTTGCACGCAGATCGGCGAGCAGATTGAGCACTTCCGCCTGCACCGAGACGTCGAGCGCCGAGGTCGGCTCGTCGAGAAGCAGGATGCGCGGTTCGAGAATGAGCGCGCGTGCGATCGCCACGCGCTGGCGCTGGCCGCCGGAAAGCTCGTGCGGAAAACGCGACAGGAAGGCCGGATCGAGACCGACATCGATCAGGGCCCGCTCCATGCGTTCGACCTGGCGGTCCATGCGATGGATGCGGAGCGGCTCCTGAAGCGCCGTGCGGATCGACTGGCGCGGATGGAGCGAACCGTAGGGATCCTGGAACACCATCTGGACCGCACGGCAATATTCGACGAAGGGCATGTCGTTGACCGACCGCCCCTCGAGCTGGATATCGCCCTCCCAGACGTTCAGGAGGCGGGCGATGCAGCGCAGGATGGTCGATTTGCCGGAACCGGACTCGCCGACGAGCCCGAAGGATTCGCCGGCCTCGACCGAAAAGCAGACGTCGCCGAGAATGCGCTTCTTTGCCAGACCGTAGCCGAGATCGATCGAGAGATTGCGGACGTCGATGGCGGTCATGCGCGCACCTCTTTGGCCTCTGGGGAGATGGTTTGGCGGTTCAGGACCGGAAGCGGCTTACGGCTGCCGCCGATATGCGGCTGTGCGGCAAGCAACCCTTGGGTATAGGGATGCGTGCAGTTGCGCATGTCCCGGGCCGCCCGTTCCTCGACGACCTCGCCATGGCGCATGACCATAACCCGGTCGCAGAAATTGCGCACCAGGTTGAGGTCGTGGCTGATCATGATGAGGCCGATGCCCTTGTTGGTCACCAGCTCGTTCAGGATGTTGAGGACCTGCATGCGCACCGTGACGTCGAGCGCGGATGTGGGCTCGTCGGCGATGATGATCTGCGGCTCGGGGATCAGCATCATGGCGATCATGATGCGCTGGCCCATGCCGCCCGACACTTCATGCGGATAAAGGCCGAACACCCGTTCCGGATCGCGGATCTTCACCGCTTCCAGCATTTCCAGCGTCTTCTGCTTCGCCGCCTGGGCCGATGCCCTGCTGTGGACGCGGTAGGCCTCGGCGATCTGGTCGCCGACGCGATGCACCGGGTTGAGCGAGAATTTCGGATCCTGGAGGATCATCGAAATGCGTCGGCCGCGGATCGTCAGCATCTGCTTTTCGCTGGCGGAGATGAGGTCGGTACCGCTGAAATCCATGCGGTCGGCCTCGATCTTCGCGGTCGGCAGCAACTTCAGCAGCGCGCGGCCGATCGTCGACTTGCCGGAGCCGGATTCGCCGACGATGCCGAGCCGCTCGCGCCCGAGATCGAAGGAAACGCCCTTGACGACGGTATTGTAGACCTTGCCGCTGCGATAGCTGACGCGGAGATTTTCGACCTTCAGAAGTGCCTGGCTGTTGTCCATGGGGAAATCCTAACGCTGTTTCGGATCCAGCGCGTCGCGCAGGCCGTCGCCGAGAAGGTTGAAGGCAAGGCTGACGAGCAGGATGGCACCGCCCGGGAAGGCGACCAGCCACCAGTTGTCCAGCATGTAGCGCCGGCCGGTGGCGATCATCGCCCCCCATTCGGGCAGCGGAGGCTGGGCGCCGAGCCCCAGGAAGCCGAGGCCGGCGGCCGTCAGGATGACGGTCGCCATCGAAAGCGTGATGCGCACCAGGACCGAAGGCAGGCACATCGGCATGATCGACTTGACGATGATGCGCAGTGACGACGCGCCCTGCATGCGCGAGGCCGAGATATAATCGGCGCCGCGGAAGGTCAGCGTTTCGGCGCGGGCGAGGCGGGCGATCGGCGGCCAAGTGGTGAGGCCGATGGCGATGATCGCATTTTCGAGGCCGGCACCGAGGGCTGCGACGAAGGCGAGCGACAGGATGAGGCTCGGGAAGGACAGGAAGATATCGGTGATACGCATCATGATCGTGTCGTACCAGCCGCCGAAATAACCGGCCGTCGTGCCGACCAGCAGCCCGATCGGGCCGACGATCACCGACACGATGGTGATGATCGTCAGGCTGATGCGCGTGCCGTAGATGATGCGGCTCATGATGTCGCGGCCGAGCTCGTCGGTCCCGAACCAGTGCTCGGCACTCGGCGGCTTCAGCGTATTGCCGAGATCGATGACATTCGGGTCATAGGGAGCGATCAGCGGCGCGACGATCGCCGTCAGGACCAGAATGGTGATGACGACGAGGCCGAAGCCCGAAGACGGGTTGCCGAGAAGCTCGCGGATGACGGCCAGCAGCCGGCGGAAGGCCGAATTTGGGTTTGAGCGAGTACCGTTCATGGCCACGTCCTGCATGTCGAGAGATTGAGCTGCCATGTCACCGCGTCCTCGGATCGAAGATCTTGTAAAGTGCGTCGGAAAGCAGGTTGAGCGCAATGAAGATGATACCGACCAGCAGCACGCAGGTCATCACCGCGTTCATGTCGCCGATCAGCATGTTGTTGGTGATGTATTGGCCGAAGCCCGGCCAGGAGAACACGGTCTCGATGAGGACCGCTCCTTCCAGCAGGCTGCCATAGGCGAGCGCCACGATCGTCACCAGTTGCACCCGGATATTCGCGAATGCGTGGTGCCAGATGGTGCGGCCCTTCGAGAGCCCCTTCACCCGCGCCGTGGTCACGTATTCCTGGTTCAGCTGGTCCAGCATGAAACTGCGGGTCATGCGGGTGATATAGGCCATCGACGAATAGCCGAGGATGCTCGCCGGCAGCAGCAGATGGTTGACCGCATCCCGCAAGACCTCCCAGTCGCCGGCGATGATCGAGTCGATCAGCAGGAAGCCGGTCGTTTCCGGAACGAGGCCGATGTAATAATCCGACAGGCGGCCACCGCCGCCGACCAGATCCAGCGCCGCGTAAAAGATGATCAGGCCGATCATGCCGGTCCAGAAGATCGGCATGGAATGGCCGATCAGGGTGAGGAACCGGATGATGTGGTCGACCGGCCGGTTGCGGCGCACGGCTGCCAGAATGCCGAGCGGAATGCCCAGGCCCGCCCCGACGATGATCGCGAATGTCGCAAGCTCGATCGTTGCCGGCATGACATGCAGGATGTCGTTGATGACCGGCTGTCCTGTCCGGATCGACGTCCCGAAATCGCCGTGAGCCAAATCGCTCACATAGCGAAAGAACTGCTGGTAGAGAGGAAGGTTCGCGCCGATCCGTTCCGCGACCGTGTCGTATGTGGCCTGGTCGGCCTCTTCGCCGACAATGGCGCGGACCGGATCGACGGGCATCAGCCGTCCGATGCAGAAGGTCAGGATCAGCAACCCGAGAAGGGTTGCCAATATGGTGCCGGCCTGCCGCGTGAAAGCGGTGAGACGCTCGTTGTTCATGGGACTTCCTCAGAACCGTACCGGATGCCGCGGCGCTGCCAGACCAGGAGGCCGACGCCGCGGCAGCCGACGATTATCGTTCTTTCTTGACGGTGCGAAGCTGTGTGGACCAGGACGGGTTCAGCTCAAGACCCTTGATGTCGGCCCGGAAGCCGACACTGTCGACCACTTCGGAGAAGGGCTGGATCGCCGGCACCATATCCGCGTAATAGGTCTGGATCTCCTGATACTGCTTGGTCTGCTTGTCCTTGTTGCCTTCGACGAGAGCATCATCGACCATCTTGTTGATCTTCTCATCATAGAAGGACGTGCGCCAGCCCTGGAAATTCGTCAGCTTCGCCTCATCCGCATTGTTGGGATTGTAGACGATGGCGCGGAAGTTCGAGTCCGGATGCGGCAACTGGCCGCCACCGCCGCGGCCGACGAGAAGCTCATATTTGCGTTCGCGCATCGCGCCGTAGATCTGGTCGCCGGAGCCGGTGACGATCTCGGCCTTGATGCCGGCCTGTGCCAGCGTCGCCTGGATGGCGGTCGCAAGGCTCATGAACGGCACGTCGGAAATGGCGCGCAACGTGGTCGGGAAGCCGTTCGGATAACCGGCCTCGGCAAGCAGCGCCTTGGCCTTCGCGACGTCGAGCTTGTAGCCCGCATTCGGCAAGGCGCCGAAAATGCCCGCCGGAACCGGACGATCGCGCAGCTTGCCGAAATAGGGCAGCACGCTGTCGTTCAGGCCCTGGTAGTCGATGAGATAACGCAGCGCCTCGCGAACCTTCGGCTTCTGGAACTTCTCGTCCTTCATGGAGACTGCCAGATAATAGAAGCCGCTGCCGCCATTCGTCTGGATCTTGACGTCCTTGCTGCTCTCGAGCGCCTTGAGGTCGGCCGCCGACATGGAGAAGGCGATATCGATATCGCCCTTTTCGAGCATCAGCCGCTGGCTCTGCGATTCGGCCAGATGACGCATCATGATCCGGCGCATGGCCGGCTTCTCGCCCCAGTATTTCGGGTTCTGCTCGAGCGTGACGCGCTCGTTCGACTGCCACTGGCCAAGCGTGAACGGACCGGAGCCGGCAGAGTTGTTGGTGAGCCAGGCGGCGCCCATATCGCCGTTCTTGTCGTGCTCTATGACCGTCTTCGTGTCGAGGATGGAGCCTGGGCCGACGATGCCGAGCGTCTGCACGATGACCTGCGGATCGACCTTCTTCGGCAGCTTGATGACGACCGTGCCGTCGTCCGGAGCGGTGAAGCTTGCATCGGCATTGGCGGCAGAGAAGCCATGGGTCTTCAGGAATGACGCCTGCGCCAGGTTGAGCTTCATCAACCGCTTGAAGGACCAGACCACGTCCGCCGAAGTGACCGGGTTTCCGGAAGCGAAGGTCGCCCCCTTGCGCAGCTTGAAGGTGATCGAGCCGTTGTCGTCGGCGATCGTCCAGCTTTCCGCCAGCTGCGGATTGACCTGGGCGCGATTGACGGCATCGAGCGCCACAAGGTTGTCATATATGTTTGTAAGAACCTGTACGGTCTCCTTGCCGGTGATGGCAGCGGGATCGAGCGTCAGGATATTGGTCATCGAGAAACCGACGACCAGCATATTGGGTGGGGTTTCGGCATAGGCAGGCTGGAAAAACAGAGCGGAACCCAGCAATACCGGTCCCATTATTCTCGATAGCGGCGTCATGGCCGTCCTCCCTTGGATTGCCGGTCTCCTCCCGGCAGATAGATAATCGCGATCCAAGAGATATGATGTCTTACGACACCTGTCAATCCAAAATGCCGCCCTCTCCCATGCCCCATCCCCCGCGGCCAGGAGGATCGCGTAATGAGCCTAGGGGCGTGGAGCCCCTCTACCTGTAAGGAGGGGTTGGAGAGGGCTTCGCTGCGTCTCCGGCCGGACCACCGTACGCGGACAACCGAGATCGGACTGGGAAACGACCTATAGGATTTAAATGCCGGGCCGCCGCCCGTCAGAGCTCGATCGCCCGCTCGCGGGCATGCATGATGTGGCGGTCGATGGCGTCGCCCGCCGCATGCGGATCGCGGGATTTGATGGCGTCGATGATTGCCAGATGATCGGCGAAGGCCGGCGGCAGGACCTGCTCGGAAAGACTGATCCTGTCGAGCTTGATGAGCCGCATGCGGATCGCGTTGACCGCATAGGCCTGGATCAGCAGGTCGTTCTGGGTCGAGTCGACGAGAAGGTTGTGAAACCCGTCGTCGACCTTCTGGCCGCGCTCGAAGACATCCCGCGAGGGGGCATTGCGGACCTCGTCGAGGATCGACTGGTGAAGCCTGGCCTGCTCGTCGAGGATAGCGTCGGGCATCCGCCTGACGGCCGTCAGCACGGCCTCGCGCTCCAGCGCCATACGCACCTGGAAAGCCTGGCGGATGATCGAGAGGTCGATCTGCGTGATCTGGATGCCTCGCTGCGGCATGACCACCAGGAGGCCTTCATATTGCAGACGCGGCAGGAGTTCGCGCAGAGCGCCGATCGAAAGGCCGAGAAGAGCGACGAGTTCCCGCTGGGACACGAACTGACCCGGCCGCAGCCAGCCATCGAACAGCGCCTCGCGAAACCGCTCGTAGGCGATCTGTTTGACCGAGCGAAGGTCTGGCTGTCCAGTGCCGGGCGGTGCAGTACGTACGCTCATCTGTCTCCTATCGCCGGCAGTACCGGGCGGGTCAAGCAGCGGCGCGATAACCCGTCCGCTCAAACAATTCAATGAGCATAGCACGATCGCGCTGATTGAGAGCAACCAGAGGCGGCACCGCATATGCCAGACTTTCGTCGTTGCGATAATGGGCAAGAGCCGCCTTGAGGGCAACGAGCGATCCGTAGGCATCCACTGCCTCGATGCGCCGCGACTGCTTCTCCAGAAGGCCCGCATCGTCGGGATCGTCGTAAAGCGCCGTCAGATCATTGGCAAAGACGTTCGGCATGCCGCCGATCATGCCGGCGCCTCCAGCTTTGAGGAGCGTCGGCAGAACCCGGTCGTCGCCCGTAAAGACGGCAAGCCCCGGGAACGACTTCACCAGCATCAGTCCGTTGTCGAGATCCCCGGTCGAATCCTTGATCCCGACGATGCGGCTGCCATGCTTGCGCATCAGGGCCGCGACCAGCGGCTGCGTGAAGCGGACACGGCTGAGCTGCGGGATGTTGTAGAGCACGAGGTCGATTTCCGTATGCGTCCTGGTCCGTTCGATCAGCGCATCGAAGAAAGCTACGATACCATCCTCGCTCGCTCCGTAATAGAAGGGCGGCAGGACGAGCGCGGCGCGACAGCCGAGTTTTCCATAGGCGATCAGCGAGGTTACCGCGTCGTCGAAACTCGCCGTCATGATCGCCGGGATCTGACGGCCCATATCCACCCCGCCTGCCTTCAGCGTTTCGAGAGCTTCGAGCTTCTGGACAGTCGAAAAGGATGCGCCTTCGCCCGTCGTGCCGAACGTGGAAATGAAGCTGCAGCCGTTTGCCAGGAGATGATCGATATGCGTCTTCAGCCGGAGGGTATCGATACGGAATTCGGCCGTCACCGGCGTGACGGAGGCGGCAACAATGCCCTTCAGCGCTGCATTCAACATGAACAGGTTCCTCGTTATAGAACTGATATAATCAGTGTAGGTATCAGTCGTCAAATATATATTTACATCAGCCGCCGGGTGCGGCATGTTGCGCTTGAGGATTGGCGATGGAGGAAGGGATGCGCGACTGCCGTCGGCATATTTTGAAGCGTGCAAAATCCATTGATTTTATTGGGATGCTTGAAAGCTCGGCTATTGGTACTAATTGCGGATGCCCCTGGGCTTCCACCTCAAACCAAGGAAACTGAACCTATGCCGGACATGCCTGCGGACACCCTCCCCGCCCGCCTCGCGAGTGCCATCCGAAACTCCATCCTGTCGAGGACCGTGCTGGACCCGGAGCCCTTTCTCGGGCTGCCGCTGGCGGATGCCTATGCCGTGCAGACGGACGTGTTTCGCGCGCTCGGCCAGCCGTTCAAGGGCACCAAGCTCACCCTGAAGGGGGATTTCTGCCAGAGCGCACCGCTTCTGTCCGTCGACGAAGAAACCAGCCATGCCCATCAGCCGGGCATCTCGCTGGAAGTCGAACTGGCCTTCGTGCTCGACAAGGATGTCGTGGCCCGCGACGGCGAAGTGACACGCAAGGATATCGTCGACGCGATCGGTTCGGTGCGGATCGGCGTGGAACTTCTTCGCAGCCGTTACCAGGGCGGTTCCCGGGGTGATCCGGCCCTCGCCGCCGCCGACATGATGAGCAATGTCGGTTATGTCCTCGGCCCGCCGCTGGACCGGAGCCTGCTCGACGAAGGCGCATCGATCGGTCAGCTGTCGGTTTTCATCGACGGACAGTCCGGCTTCGACAAGCCGGCGGCGCACTCCGACGGCGACCCGCTGAAGACCATGGTCGTGCTGGCGAACCAGAAACAGCTCACTTCCTTCTCCATGCTCAAGGCGGGACAGGTGATGACGACGGGCACGTTGTGCGGACTGATCCCGGTCGCCGAGCCGGGCAGGATCGAAGTGAACATGGGCGGACAACGGTTCGTCCTCGACCTGAGCTGACGCGACCTCGAGGGATGTGGCGATGACCGAACGTCCCTCGAAACCCACCAACGAACAGTAGCCAAGGCCCGCCCCTCAACTCCTATCAAATTACTTACTTGATTTCTAACATGTCAGTATGCAAATGTTGGAAGGACACTGGGAGGATAAATAAACCAATATGCGTTTCGGGCTCTCCGTCGCACTCGCGACCCCTTTTGACAAAGACGGCAAGATCGTGCTCGACGCGATGGTCACCCAAGCTCGCCGCAGCCTCGATGCCGGCTGCGACAGCGTCACGGTTTTCGGCACGACCGGTGAAGGCGCCTCGATCGGCAATAGCGAACGGGAAAAGGTGCTCGCTGCCATGATTTCGGGCGGCATCGCGCCGCGCGAGATCGTTGCGGGTGTTCTCGTCGATGCGGCTGAGGATGCCGCAGAACAGGCGGCACACGCCCTATCGGCGGGTGCGCGCAACATTCTTCTGGCCCCGCCCTCCTATTTCAAGAATGTCAGCGACGAAGGCCTGTTCGGCTGGTTCTCCACGGTCTTCGCCCTTTTGGGCGACAAGGCCCGCGACATCATCGTCTACCACATCCCGTCGGTCACGATGGTGCCGCTGAGCCACGCGCTGATTGGCCGGCTTCGCCAAGCATTTCCCGGCATTGTCACAGGGGTGAAGGATTCCGGGGGCGAGTGGGCCTTTACCGAAAAGCTCCTCAAGGAACATGGCGACCTCATCATCCTGATCGGCGATGAGCGGCATCTGGCCCAGGGCGTGCGTCTCGGTGGACAGGGTGCGATCTCCGGCGTCGCAAACTTCGCCCCGCGCGAAGTTCGGCGTATGGCCGTGGATGGCGAGGACGATCAGCGGGTCGTCGATCTTGTCGTGGAATTGCTGAAATATCCCGTCATTCCGGCCGTGAAGGTGATGATCGCCCATCTTTCGAACGATCCGTCCTGGCTGACGGTGCGGCCGCCGCTTCTTTCGATCACCGACGAGGGTCAGCGCCTGTTGGTGTCGGCCTTCGACACCCTGTTCCGTTCGAAGGCGGCCTGAAGACCATGGATCAGGCGCGCCCCACGGAAAGTCCGGTCGAGGAGCAGCCAACGCTGAGGGAGAAGGCTTACGAGAGCTTTACGCGCCATCTTCTGGCGCGTGACGTTCGCCCGGGCCAGTTCGTCTCCCAACGTCGGCTGGTGGAATTGACGGGCCTGACGCTGGGCGCAATCCGCGAACTCGTGCCGCGGCTGGAGGCGGAGGGACTGATCAAGACCGTACCACAGCGCGGCCTGCAGATCGCCCATATCGACCTCAACCTCATCCGTGAAGCCTTCCAGCTTCGCCTCTTCCTGGAAAAGGAAGCCGTTGCACTGTTCACCCAATCGGCCCCGGACCAGGCGATCGCCAGGCTTTTGAAAGAGCATCGCGAGATCGTTCAGGCGATCCAGGGCGGCAACGACAGCCGCGAGCTGGAACTCCATGCGCAGGCGGTCGACTGGGGCATGCACGACGCCTTTATCGACGCGCTCGGCAACACCATCATTTCGAACGTCTACCGGGTGAATTCCATCAAGATGCGGCTGATCAGGCAGGAGCGATTCCGCATCGACGGCCGGGTCGGCCCCGTTATGAACGAGCATCTGAAAGTGCTCGAGGCGATCGAGCGACGCTCCGTGGAGGAAGCGGTCGCAGCACTCGTCGCCCATATCAATCACGCGAGGGATCGCGCGATCAGACTTTAGAAAAAGCAGCCGGAGACAAGGGTATCCGGCGCATTAGGAGGAGGAAATAGCATGTCATCTTCGTTCTGGAAGCCCACCCGCCGCAGTTTCCTGGCCGGTTCGGCCGCGCTCGGCGCCGCCGGTTTGGTCGGTTCGCGTCCGGCCTCGGCCGCCGTCGACTGGAAGCGCTTCGCCGGCACCACGCTGGAAGTGAACCTCGTCAAAAGCCCGCGCGGCGATACGATCATCAAGTACCTGGCCGAGTTCGAGGCCCTGACCGGCATCAAGGTCAATGCCGAAGCGACCCCGGAACAGCAGCAGCGCCAGAAGGCGACGATCGAGCTCTCGTCCGGCAAGCCGAGCTTCGACGTCATCCACCTGAGCTACCACGTCCAGAAGCGCCAGTTCGAAAAGGGCGGCTGGCTTGCCGATATCAGCGGCTTCCTGAAGGATCCGACGCTCACCGACCCGTCGCTGAGCGAAAGCGATTTCGCCGAAGCCGGCCTCACCTTTGCCAAGGACAAGGACGGCAAGCTGCGCTCCCTGCCCTTCTCGGTCGACTACTGGATCGTCTACTGGAACAAGGAACTCTTCGAGAAGAAGGGCCTCGCCTATCCGAAGACCTTCGATGAAATGGCAGCGGCAGCGGAAGCGCTGACCGACAAGACCACCAATACCTACGGCTTCGTCGCCCGCGGCCTGAAGAACGCCAACGTTCCGGTGTGGACGGCGCTGATGCTCGGCTACGGCGCGACGGCTCTTGGGCCTGACGGCAAACTGCGCACGACCTCCGACGAGGCCGTCGAAGCCGCCAAGCTTTACCAGCGCCTGATGACCAAGTCGGCCCCGGCCGGCATCTCCGGCTTCAACTGGGCGGAAGCCCAGTCTGCCTTCCTGCAGGGCAAGGTCGGCATGTGGCTGGATGGCGTCGGATTTGCTCCGCCGCTCGAAGACCCGCAGAAGTCCCGTGTCGTCGGCAAGGTCGGCTACGGCGTCATGCCGAAGGGACCGAAGGCGCAGGCGGCCGCCACCTTCGGCGACGGCATCGGCGTCACCGCCGGCAGCCAGAAGAAGGAAGCGGCCTATCTGTTCTGCCAGTGGGTCATCTCGAAGGAGATGGGCGCACGCCTGCTGCAGGCCGGCGCCGGCGTTCCCTTCCGCCAGTCGATCCTAGCCGATGCGGAAGTCCGCAAGGGCGTCACCATGCCCAGCGCATGGGTGGATGCGGTCGCCGCTTCCGGCAAGGTCTCGCAGCTTGCACTGCCGGTCATCATCCCGGTCACGGAATTCCGCGACATCTACGGTGTCGGCCTGACCAACATGATCGGCGGCGCCGACCCGGCAACCGAACTCAAGACGGCAACGGCGCAGTTCGAACCGGTCCTTGCCAAGAGCGAGGGATAATGGCCTCCGTGAGCATCGAAACAGCACGGACGGAAACCGGTAACAAGAGGAGCAAGCCGAGCAGGCTTGCTCCCAACTACTGGCCTTTCGTCGTTCCCGCCCTCATCGTCATCGGCGCGGTCATCGTCTTCCCGTGGGTTTTCACCCTGTGGATGAGCGTGAACAGCTGGACGCTGGGACAGGAGCAGACCTTCGCCGGGCTGGACAACTACATCCGGCTGGCGACCGATTTCCGCTTCTGGGAATCGCTCTGGCACACGCTGATCTTCACGGTGCTGGCGGTCGTGGCACCGCTGTTTCTCGGCACGCTCGCAGCACTTATCTTCGATGCTCAGTTTCCGGGGAGAGGTTTCCTGCGCGGCGTCTTCGTCATGCCGATGATGGCGACGCCGGTCGCCATCGCACTCGTCTGGACCATGATGTACCATCCGCAGCTCGGCGTCCTCAACTATCTGCTGTCGCTGATGGGCATCGGTCCGCAGGAATGGATTTACAACCGCTACAGCGTCATTCCCTCGCTGGTCCTCGTCGAGACCTGGCAATGGACGCCGCTGATCATGCTGATCGTGCTCGGCGGCCTCGCCGCACTTCCCCGCGAACCCTATGAGAGCGCCGAGATCGACGGCGCCAACGCCTGGCAGAAATTCCGCTATCTGACACTTCCGATGATCGCGCCCTTCCTGATGATCGGCGTCATCATCCGCTCGATCGACGCGATCAAGAGCTTCGACATCATCTACGCGATGACGCAAGGGGGACCGGGCACGGCATCCGAGACGATCAACATCTACCTCTACAACACCGCCTTCGCCTATTACGACATCGGCTACGGCTCGGCGATGGCGGTCGTCTTCTTCGTGATCATCGTCGCGCTCTCTTTCCTGCTGATGATGGTCCGCGCGCGGACGAACTGGTCGGACATGGAGACGCGCTGATGGAACACGCCCTCACCAAACGCCCCCTCATCAGACGCAAGACGCTCGATCGCATCGGCCTCCTGTTCGCGGCCCTCGTCATGGTGTCGCCGGTCGTGCTGTTCTTCCTCTGGATGATCTCGCTGTCGCTCAAATACGAGATCGACAACGGCGCCTATCCGCCGATCCTCATCCCGGAAAACTTCGCCTGGTCGAATTATGTGCATGTGTTCCGCGAGAACAATTTCTTCCTGTATTTCTGGAATTCCGTGCTGGTGACGGGGGCCGCGACGCTGCTGGCGCTCATCATCGGCGTGCCGGCGGGATACGGCATCGCACGGTTGAAGGCGGAAAAGGCCGCGATGGTCATCATGATCGCCCGCATGACGCCCGGCCTTTCCTTCCTCATTCCGCTCTTCCTGCTGTTCCAGTGGCTGAACCTGCTCGGCACGCTCTGGCCGCAGATCATCATCCACCTGGTCGTCACCGTGCCGATCGTCGTGTGGATCATGATCGGTTATTTCGAGACGACACCGATGGAACTCGAGGAGGCTGCCAGCATCGACGGCGCGACGCCCTGGCAGGTGTTCCGCCTCGTGGCTCTGCCGATCGCCAAGCCCGGCATCGTCGTCGCCTTCATCCTGGCGCTCATCTTCTCCTGGAACAACTTCGTCTTCGGCATCGTGCTTGCAAGCCGCACCACGCGAACGCTGCCCGTGGCCGTCTACAACATGCTCTCCTTCGAACAGGTCAGCTGGGGACCGCTCGCCGCGGCCGCGCTGATCGTCACCCTCCCCGTGCTGGTACTCACCCTGTTCGCCCAGAAGCAGATCGTCGCAGGCCTGACGGCCGGCGCGGTCAAGGGCGGCTGAGCAGGCTCACAAACAGGATCGAATTTCATGGCAACCGTCACCCTTCACAACATCCAGAAGCGCTTCGGCGCGGTCAACGTCATCCAGGACCTCAGCGTCGATATCGCCGACGGGGAATTCGTGGTTCTCGTCGGCCCGTCGGGCTGCGGCAAGTCCACGCTGCTGCGCATGGTCGCTGGCCTCGAAGAGGTCAGCGGCGGCGAGATCCGCATCGGCGCCCGCGAGGTCAGTAACCTGCCGGCCCGCGACCGCGACATTGCGATGGTGTTCCAGAACTACGCGCTCTATCCGCATATGACGGTGGAGGACAACATGGGCTTCGCGCTGAAGCTCAAGCGGGCGAATCCAGCCGATACCGCGGAGCGGGTAAAGAAGGCGGCCGCGATCCTCGGCCTGGAAAACCTGCTTCAACGCTACCCCCGCCAGCTTTCCGGCGGCCAGCGCCAACGCGTCGCCATGGGCCGGGCGATCGTCCGCAATCCTCAGGTGTTTCTCTTCGACGAGCCCCTCTCGAACCTCGACGCAAAACTGCGCGTGGTGATGCGCAGCGAGATCAAGGCCATGCACCAGCGCATCGGCACGACGACGATCTACGTGACGCATGACCAGATCGAGGCCATGACCATGGCCGACAAGATCGTCGTCCTGCATGACGGCAATATCGAGCAGGTCGGCGCGCCGCTGGAACTCTACGACCGGCCTGCCAACCTCTTCGTTGCCGGCTTCATCGGCTCGCCGGCCATGAACTTTCTGGACGGCAAGATCGAGGAAGGCGTTTTCCGCACCGAAAAGGGAATGATCCTGCCGCTTCCGGCCGACGCCTCGCCGGCCAAGGCGGGCGGCCGCCCGCTCGTCTACGGCATCAGGCCCGAGCACATCCGCGCCAGCGATCAGGGCATCCAGGGCCGCGCGGCGATTGTCGAAGGCACCGGCTCGGAAATCTTTGCCAAGCTCGATTGCGGCGGCGAGCAGCTCTCCTGCCTTTTCCGCGAGCGCATCGATGTCAGGTTCGGCGACACCGTCGGTATCTCGATCGACGCGAAGCAGGTTCACCTCTTCGACAAGGCGACGGGCCACAGGCTCTAAGCAAGGCTGGCGGCTTCTTATCCATTTGCGCAAGCGCAAAGACAGCCGCTTCTTTCTTCTCAATCTGGGGACATGAAAGCAGATGCCACAATTCCCCGCCACTACGGCAATCTCCAGGATTTCGTAGTCCTTCTGGAAAGCAGGGGGCGGCTGAAGCGGATTTCGCAGCCCGTTTCGCTGGTCCATGAGATCACCGAGATCCACCGCAGGGTCCTTGTGGAAGAAGGGCCGGCGCTGCTCTTCGAAAAGCCGGTCGATGCCCGCGGCAATACCCTGGCAATCCCGCTCGTCGCCAACCTGTTCGGAACCCGCGAGAGAATAGAGTGGGGCCTTGGGCTCGGAGCCGGCGGCATAACGGGGCTTGCCGATTTCCTGAGCGAGTTGCGCGAGCCGCGACCACCGAGATCGATGCTCGACGCATGGCGAAAACTTCCGCAGCTAAGGGCGGCGCTCTCGCTGAACCCTCGCTCGGTCTCGCACCCGTCGTGCCAGGAGATCGTCTGGCAAGGCGCCGATATCGATCTCGACCGGCTGCCGATCCAGTCCTGCTGGCCCGGCGAGCCCGCCCCCCTCGTGACCTGGCCGCTGGTGATCACCCAGGCGCCGGACGATCCGGCGGATGTCAATGTCGGCGTCTACCGGATGCAGAAGCTCGGTAAGGACCGGCTGATCATGCGCTGGCTCGCTCATCGTGGCGGTGCAAGGCACCACAGGATGTGGCAGGCGCTCGGCCGCGACATGCCGGTGGCGGTCGTTGTCGGCGCCGACCCGGCGACAATCCTCGCCGCCGTCATGCCGCTGCCGGACAAAATGAGCGAACTGAATTTTGCCGGCGTCCTGAAAGGCAGGCGTCAGGCGGTTGCGCCCGCCATTTCCGTACCGCTCCCCGTTCCCGCGGAGGCCGAGATCGTCCTCGAGGGCACGATTTCCGCTACGGAGATGGCGGACGAGGGACCTTATGGCGATCACACCGGCTATTACAACGCCGTCGAGAGCTTCCCGGTGCTTTCCCTTTCGGCGATCACGATGCGCCGCAATCCGGTTTATCTCTCCACCTATACCGGACGACCGCCGGACGAGCCGTCGAGGCTCGGCGAAGCCATGAACGAGATTTTCATCCCGCTGGTCAGGCGCCAGTTCCCGGAGATCCAGGATCTTTGGCTGCCACCGGAAGCCTGTTCCTATCGAACCATGGTGGTGTCGATCGACAAGCGTTATCCGGGCCATGCCCGACGGATCATGATGGGCCTCTGGTCCATGCTGCCGCAGTTCAGCTACACCAAGCTGATCATCGTGGTCGATCCCGACATCGATGTCCGCAGCTGGCCGGACATCATGTGGGCGATTTCCACCCGTTTCGATGCCGGCCGCGACCTCATGGTCGCAGACAACACGCCGATCGACTACCTCGACTTCGCCTCTCCGCGGCCAGGCCTCGGCGGCAAGCTTGGGCTGGATGCCACGACCAAGATCGGTTCCGAGACGGCTCGGGAATGGGGCCGGGTTCTCGAAATGTCCCCCGAAATCATCGCGAAGGTCGACCGGATATGGGCATCGCTCGGTCTCGACGAGGCCTTGCCATGACAAGTCATTTGCAGAGCGCCGAGCCGCAAAAGCTATCGCCGGCAATACAATCCTG
The DNA here is from genome assembly GCF_002968535.1 of Neorhizobium sp. T7_12. NCBI lineage: Bacteria > Pseudomonadati > Pseudomonadota > Alphaproteobacteria > Hyphomicrobiales > Rhizobiaceae > Neorhizobium > Neorhizobium sp. T7_12. The sequence goes on from NZ_PVBK01000018.1 coordinate 17,731, forward strand.
AAATTATCATCGACGAGGAGTACATCATGACCGAAATTGCCCCAGACACGACAGTCGCAGCGATCGCCACGGAACTGCCGGGAGCCGCTGAGCTCTTCCGCCGTCACGGCATCAGCTTCTGCTGCGGCGGCGACATACCGCTCTCCATGGCCGCCGAACAGGCGGGTCTCGCGCCGGCCGCGCTGATCGCCGATCTCAAGGCCCTCCAACAGGCATCGGGACGGGATGCGCCGCAGGAAACGCTGGCATTGATCTCGCACATTCTCACGAGATATCACGCCGCCCATCGCGAGGAACTGGGTTGGCTCATTCCACTCGCTCAGAAAGTCGAGCGGGTGCACGGCAACCATCCTTCCGCCCCGATCGGCCTTTCCGGGACATTGGCACAGCTCCGCGATGAACTGGAAAGCCATATGATCAAGGAGGAGCAGGTGCTCTTTCCGATGATGCAGCACGGCGGCAGCCGAATGATTGCCCACCCGATCGCCGAAATGCGAAACGAACACGAAGACGAAGCGCAGCATCTGCAGACGATCGAGCACGTGACGCGCGGCCTCGCCCTGCCCGAAGGTGCCTGCAGATCCTGGACGGCGCTCTATACAGGGCTGCGCAAATTCACCGACGATCTCGTCGTCCATATGCATCTCGAAAACGAAGTGCTGTTTCCAAGATTTCAATCGGTGTCGTAGAAGGTGGAGAAAGCGGCAAACCTTGCCGCAACATTATCGGCCTGAGGAAGAGCGATGCATATCGAACGCGACCCGAACGGCGACTTCATCCTGGAATCCGGTGAGATTGCCGGTCGGTTCGGGCTGTCTCGCGACGATTTCCGGCAGAGAATCCGCCAGGGTCTCGTGACAAGCACGGTCGAGCGTGGCGAAGCCGAGGATATCGGAACGTCCCGCCTGAGCGTTCGTCTCGGAAACCGGGTCTGGCGCGCCGTCCTCAACAACGAAGGCGAGGTTCAGAACGAGGCCGTGACATTCGTTCGTGGGAGAGGCCGATCCGGCGGATCCTGACGCCGATCGCGGGCCTTTCAAAGAACCATCGTTCCTCTTTGCGCTGGCTCAAGCACGGCCGCTCCCACAATCGATAGCCTGTGCCTGCATTTCAGCAGGACGCATGAACATGGAATTTCCCCGCGCACTCGCCATCCCCTTGGCCTACATGCCGCTTGCCGCGATCGAGCGAGCGGCAGGGCTGCTGTTTCAGCGCGTCCTGAAAGAACATCCCGACCTGTTCGAACGGCTGGGCGAGTACAAGTCGAAACGTTTTGCTTTTCTTCCGAGCGACCTGCCTCTCGCCTTCATCGTGGAGCCGGCCGGGCCATCCATCCGCGTCACGCGGAAACAGGCGATGCAGGACCTCGCCGATGCCTCCGTCGAAGGGCCGCTCTTCCTGCTGCTTGCCCTGCTCGAAGGCCGCTGCGATGCCGACGCGCTGTTCTTCTCTCGCGATCTCTCCGTCACCGGCGACATGGAAGCCATGCTTGCGATGCGCAATGCGCTCGATGGCGCCGACATCGATCTGCCGCGCGACCTGTCGAGGCTTGCCGGTCCTCTCGCACCCCTCTTCGGAAAGATGGGCCGGGATATCCGCCGCCGCGCACTGAGCGACGAGACCTCCCAATGGAACTGATCTGCCCCGCCGGGACGCCGGCGGCCTTTCGCGAAGCCGTCGACGCAGGAGCCGACGCCGTTTATTGCGGCTTCCGCGACGAAACCAATGCCCGCAATTTTCCCGGCCTCAACTTCAGCCGCCAGGAATTGCGCGAGGCGATCGCCTATGCCCGCCGGCATGGCACCCAGACCTTCGTCGCCCTCAACACCTTCATGCGCGCCGGAGACGAGGAGATCTGGTACCGCGCCGCCGCCGATGCCGTTGCTCTTAAAGCTGACGCGCTGATCCTTGCCGATTTCGGGCTTATGGCACATGTGGCCGAACGTTATCCCGAGCAGCGGCTGCATGTCTCGGTGCAGGCCTCCGCCTCGAACGTCGATGCGATCAACTTCCTCGTCGATGCCTTCCATGCTAAGCGGATCGTCCTGCCGCGAACGCTCACCATCGCCGACATCGCCCGCATCGCGCCGCAGATCCGCTGCGAGATCGAGGTCTTCGTCTTCGGCGGGCTCTGCGTCATGGCCGAGGGCCGCTGTTCGCTCTCCTCCTATGCGACGGGGAAGTCGCCCAACATGAACGGAGTCTGCTCGCCGGCGAGCCATGTGCGCTATCGCCAGGAGGGCACGGAACTGGTGTCCGAACTCGGCGACTACACGATCAACCGCTTCCCAGCCGGCGAAGCGGCCGGTTACCCCACCCTGTGCAAGGGTCGTTTCGATATCGCCGACAGCCCCGCCTACGCATTCGAAGACCCGGTTTCCCTGGATGTCATGGGCGAGATCGACGCGCTTTCGGCAGCGGGCGTCAGCGCCCTGAAGATCGAAGGCCGCCAGCGCGGCAAGGCCTATGTCGCCGAAGTGGTCTCGATCCTGAAAAAGGCCCTGTCGGCCGGACCGGAGCAACGAACGGCGCTGCTGATGCGCCTGCGTGGCCTCAGCGAAGGCCAGAAGACCACATCGGGCGCCTATGAGAAGCGCTGGAGATGAACATGCACCGCACCACCTCGCCCTCCCTGACGATGGGGCCCGTCTATTATCTCTGGGACGGCCCCAAATGGCGCGATTTTCATTTTCGTATCGCCGACGAGGCGCCGGTAGAACGCGTGGTGATCGGCGAAACCGTCTGTTCCAAGCGGCAGCATTTCATCGAACCGCATATCGCCGAGGTGATCGAGAGACTGGAAGCCGCGGGCAAGACCGTAGTCCTCTCGACGCTGTCGCTCGTCACCCTGGAGCGCGAAAGCCGGCAGATCCGGGATCTCGTCGCCGACAGCGAACATGCAATCGAGGCCAACGACCTCTCCGCTCTCGGATTGCTGAACGGCAAGCCCCACAGCATCGGCCCATTGGTCAACGTCTACAACGCGCCGACGGCCAGGCTGCTCGCCGGCCGGGGGGCGACCAGCATCTGCCTGCCGCCGGAATTGCCCTTCACATCGGTCGAGAAGATCGTCGCCGACGCGCCCGCAATCGCATTCGAGGTCTTCGCCTTCGGCCGCATGCCGCTCGCCATCTCGGCGCGATGCGCTCATGCGAGATCCAAGGGCAAGATCAAGGACAATTGCCAGTTCGTCTGCGGCGAAGATCCGGACGGCCTGCCGGTGAACACCCTTGACCGGCAATCCTTCCTCGCGCTCAACGGCGTGCAGACCGTGTCCCTCACCTGCCAGGCCCTGCTGGGCGAGCTCGCCGGCCTGGCCGCATGCGGCATCTCGGCGGTCCGCCTGTCGCCGCAGGACTGCGACATGGTGGCGGTCGCAAAGCTCTACCGCGCCGTGCTCGATAACGCATTGGACGCGGACGAGGCGATCATGCTGCTGCGCGAAATCTATCCCACCGCCGCTTTGTCGAACGGTTTTCATCATGCCCGCGAAGGTGCCGCATGGGTCGCGCGTGCCCGCGACACGGCTCATGGTCGAACGTGAGCACTTGCCTCGCGAGGCGATCAGGCACCAAAAAACAGGAGCGGATCCGCGCCCACCAAAACCGCATGTCCCCCGCCGAGAAGCCAGACGAGCAACGCTGCCGCGCAAAGCGCAGCGGCGGCGATCGGCATATCTACTGTAATTTCAGCCTTACCATTGATCGCCGCGGCGAACGGAATGACGGAAGTCTGCGACGAGGCCACCGGCCAGGCGGGGCCTAGCGATCGACGTGCCCTCTTTTCGAGCATGAACAAGCCGCCGGCGGAAAAGGCGGCGAAGCCGCCGAACAGAAGCAGCGAACGCAGATCGCCGTTCGCAGGAATGTGCCCGACCGACCAGCAGAGAAAACCCCAGAGAACCGGATGGCGCGTGACGGACACGATCGCATCCGGCTCGCCTCCCTTACGGAAGGAAATCGAGAAGGGATTGCGGCTGAACAGGCCGGCAAGAACCAGGAAGAGCCCGATCGGCGATAGCACGAAGGCAGGCCAGGCCTGCCACGGCCTCGGTTGCCAGATTTCCACGTAGTCGAGGCGCAGAGCGGACAGGAAGAGCCAGGCCAGGGCCGCGGTGGAAACGACGGAATAGGCGGCGATATAGCCTCCATACCCCATCCACCCGATCAGCGCGCCGCGGATCTTCGGGACTGCCGGGATGGAATGCAGGGCGATGAAGGCCGCAAAAGCCAGCAGGAACTGCGTCATCACACGGCCGCTACTGTTGCCAGAAAAGAACGCCCGCAATGGCCACGGAAAAGACGACCGCCGCCAGCGAGCTGTAGCCCTGCAGGACACCCATCCGCTTCAGGGCGATGGCGAATATGACAATGATCGGGGCGGCCATCAGAAGGCCGACTTGTGCATCAGACATGGCAAATCCTTGGTTTGCCGTCATCCTACCCCCTCTATCTGCCGTTTCTTTGCGATATGACAAAGAGCCGGATCTGTATTGCCTCCATTTTCCGGGACGGAAGAATACCGGAGGTTTCGGAATGGCGGCAATCTCGACCAGCGAAGAGAGGGATGAAGGCGGCGACCTTCTTCTCTGGGTGCTCGTCTGGGGCGAACTCGCGGCGTTCGGCATCCTGCTGACCGGCTATGTCGTCATGTCCATGCTGCACCCGGAAAGTTTTACGCTCGCAAAGCTCCATCTCGCGCCGCGGCTGGCGGGGCTCAACACGGTCGTGCTGCTGGCGAGCAGCTGGCAGGCGGCGCTTGCCGCCAACTCCCAGGGAAAACCTCGCCGGCAGCGCCTGTTCCTGCTCGGCGCGGCATTGTTGGGATTCCTCTTCGTCGCCCTCAAATTCGCCGAGTACAGTTCCGAATGGACGGCGGCAGGGGACGAGAACCTGCAGACTTTTTTCGAACTCTACTTCCTCATCACCGGCTTCCACCTCGCCCATGTCGCGTTCGTTGCCGTCCTCTTCGTATTGGCGGCGATCAGGCTGGAGCGGTCGACGATCGTCACGCTGACGACCATCTGGCACGTCATCGACATCGTCTGGCTGGTGATGTTCCCCCTGATCTATCTGGGCTAGGAGGCCGGAATGGACGATTCGAAACTCTTCGGCAGCGCCAACTGGATCATGGTGCTCGGCATCGTCGGCGCATTGATCGCCGCGCAATGGAAGCATGAGGTGATACCGGCGGCAGCACTTGTCGTCATCCTCGTCATGACCATCGCCAAGATACGGCTCATCGTGCTCGACTTCATGGACCTGCGGGGGATGCGGCCCAACCTGGCTCGCGCGCTGATGATCTGGCCGATCTTCTTCTCTGCCCTGTCGCTGGGCAAGGTCGTACTGGCCACCCTTCTCTAGGGCCACGCCCTTTCCTTCGACGCGGCAATCGCCTGACCTCGGGCAAATACGTCGTTGTCCCTTGCCGGCACAAGGAAAGCAGATGCTTACCCTTAGAAAAACAGCGGACTTCGCGGGCAACGCTTTTTTGTTTGGTAAATCGCAAAGAACGCTTCCGGAAAGCCGCTCATAGGAGCTTCACGGGTCATCGTCCGCGTTCGCGGATGTGGCCCCGCAGCAACCCGCAAGGCATCCGCACAAAGGGGACATGAGGATGGCAGAACGCCTCACAAAGACCGGGGCACGTAACGTCTTTTACGGCGGCTCCGCGTTCTTCTTCGCAATCTTTCTCGGGCTTACCGCCCACAGTCACTACTACATGCGAACCACGTCCACGGACGAAGCCACGCTCTCGGATTCCGTCGGGCGAGGCAAACACGTCTGGGAAAAGAACGCCTGTATCAACTGCCATACGATACTCGGGGAAGGCGCCTATTTCGCTCCCGAGGTCGGCAATGTGTGGAAGCGCTGGGGCGGCGATACCGATCCGGACACAGCCCGCGCGACGCTGAAGGCCTGGATGGCCGCGCAACCGAGCGGCATCGAAGGCAGGCGGCAGATGCCGCAGTTCAACCTGACGGAACGGGAACTCGAAGATCTGGCCAACTTCCTCGAATGGACGAGCAGGATCAAGACCCAGAACTGGCCGCCGAACGATGCCGGCTGATCTCACGGGAAGGGAAAAACACATGAAATATCAAACCCAGAAGGTCGCGATGCTGTATTTTTACGGCGCGCTCGGCCTGTTCATCGCCCAGGTCCTGTTCGGCGTTCTGGCGGGGACGATCTACGTCCTGCCGAACACGCTTTCGGAACTGCTGCCCTTCAACATCGTGCGGATGGTCCACACCAATGCGCTCATCGTCTGGCTGCTGATGGGCTTCATGGGCTCGACCTACTACCTGCTGCCCGAGGAGGCCGAAACGGAGCTGTTCAGCACCAGGATCGCGGTTGCCCAGTTCTGGCTTTTCCTCGTCGCGGCGGCGATCGCCGTGGTCGGTTATCTGTTCCACTATCATGAAGGCCGCGAGTTTCTGGAACAGCCGTTCCTCATCAAGGTCGGCATCGTCATCGTCGCCCTGATGTTCCTGTTCAACATCACGCTCACGGTGCTCAAGGGCCGCAAGACGGTCGTCACCAACATCCTGATCTTCGGCCTCTGGGGTGTTGCGATCTTCTTCCTGTTCGCCTTCTACAACCCGGTCAACCTGGCGCTCGACAAGATGTACTGGTGGTATGTCGTCCATCTCTGGGTCGAGGGCGTCTGGGAACTGATCATGGCCTCGGTGCTGGCTTTCCTGATGATCAAGCTGAACGGCATCGACCGCGAAGTGGTCGAAAAATGGCTCTACGTGATCGTTGGCCTTGCCCTCTTCTCCGGCATTCTCGGCACCGGCCACCATTTCTACTGGATCGGCGCCCCCGGCTACTGGCAGTGGATCGGCTCGCTCTTCTCCACCCTGGAAGTGGCGCCCTTCTTCACCATGGTCGTCTTCACTTTCGTGATGACCTGGAAGGCCGGGCGCAAGCATGCGAACCGCGCCGCACTTCTCTGGTCGATCGGCTGCTCGGTCATGGCCTTTTTCGGCGCGGGCGTCTGGGGCTTCCTGCACACGCTGTCTTCGGTCAACTATTATACCCACGGCACCCAGCTCACCGCCGCCCACGGCCACCTCGCCTTCTTCGGCGCTTACGTCATGCTGAACCTTGCCGTCATGGCATACGCCGTGCCGGAACTTCGGGGCCGCAGCCCTTATAACCAGTGGCTTTCGATGGTCAGCTTCTGGATCATGTGCACGGCGATGTCGGTCATGACCTTCGCGCTGACCTTCGCCGGCGTCCTTCAGGTGCACCTGCAGCGCGTCCTCGGCGAAAGCTTCATGGATGTCCAGGATCAGCTGGCGATCTTCTATTGGGTCCGGCTCGGATCGGGCGTCTTCGTGCTCATCTCGGCGCTGATGTTCCTCTGGGCCCTGTTCGTCCCGGGCCGCGAACGGCGACCCGCCGGGACGCCAAGCATCCAGCCGGCCGAATGATGCAGCGCGGCTCCGTCTTCTCCCGACGGAGCCGCGTTCCTCCATCCCTCCAAAGGTCAGGACATTCCGATGACCATGATTTCCACGATAAAGCCGGTCGAGGCCGGACCAATCCCGCACTACATTCCCGCAGGCAACGAATGCGAGTTGTTCGAAACGGCCTGGAAGCGGCAGCTTCCGCTTCTCCTGAAAGGTCCGACCGGTTGCGGAAAGACCCGCTTCGTTTGCCACATGGCCGAGCGTCTCGGACTGCCGCTTGCGACCGTTTCCTGCCATGACGATCTGGCTGCCGCCGATCTGACCGGCCGGTTCCTCCTGAAAGGCGGCGAAACCATCTGGGTGGACGGCCCCCTGACGAAGGCGGTGCGCGGCGGCGGCATCTGCTATCTCGACGAAATCGTCGAAGCGCGGAAGGATGTCGCCGTCGTCATCCACCCCTTGACCGACGATCGCCGTATCCTGCCGCTCGAAAGAACGGGTGAGGTGTTGGAGGCGCCGCCGGAGTTCATGCTGGTCGTCTCCTACAACCCCGGCTACCAGAACATCCTCAAGGCATTGAAGCCTTCGACCAAGCAGCGTTTCGTCGCCATCGAATTCGACTTCCTTCCCCGGGGACAGGAAGTGGCGATCGTCGCCGCCGAAAGCGGCCTTTCCGAGCGCCATGTCGTGCCGCTGGTAAATCTCGCCCATCGCCTGCGCGCCTTGAAGGGACACGACCTGGAGGAGGGCGTTTCGACGCGCCTGCTCGTTTACTGCGCCACGCTGATCGAAAGCGGGCTCGATCCGCGCCATGCTATTCGGGCTGCCATGATCGAGCCGTTGACCGACGATCCGGATGTACGTGCGGCGCTGATCGAGGTGGCGAATGCCGTGGTTGCCTGAGGTGCTATGATGCTGGATTTTCTCGAGTTGGAAGAAACCGTCGGCAAGGCCTGGCATCGCCTGGTCGGCCAGACACGAAGCCTGCCGCGTTATCCCGAGCATGCAGTGACGCTGGACGAGATAAAACCCGTCCTCGCATCCTGCTTCCGCGGCTTCGGAGGCGATCACGCAATCCAGCTCGTGGCAGCCCATCAGCGCACGTCGAAACATCGCCTGAAGCTTCGCCAGCTTGTGGGGCTCGGCGAGGAGCGGATTGCCCGCTCCGGCCGGGATTTCGCCCGCGCAATGCTGCCTGATGTCATCGACTTCTTTCCGGACCGCAGCCTGAACCGGGCATTGTACGTCTGGTTGACGGCGGCAATCGCTACATTGCCCGAAGCCCGGCCAGCCTCGCCGGATCCCCTCGCACGGGATCTCGAGCGGCTGCATATGGCAATCTCCAATGTGGACGACACGCTTGCCGCATTTCCCGGCCTGCGTCCGGTCTATCGAAATTTATGTCAGGTAACGCTTACCGAGCGTCGCCGCGGCAGGCTTCCCTCGGTGGAACGGTTGCTGGAAAGCAGGATCATCAGCCTGCTGCGGGCAGGCGCCTGCCTGCCGGACGATACCCCGAGCGCGATCTTCCCGCGTCATGCCCCACCCGGCTACCAGCCTATGATGGACGTGCCGCTCTGGCCGGAATTCTTGTCCCATGAGAAAAGCCGTTCTTCGGCGGAGGATTCAGAACCCCCGCTCGGCGATCCGCAGGGACCGACTGGCAAGAGAAGATCCAGCGCGCAGCGCGAGCGGGAAGACGAGAAGCGCTCCGAACGGAGCCCGTTCATCCTCAACCGCTTCGAGAAAATCCTGGCGATGACGGAAATGGTCAATGTCGACCGGCCGACCGACGACAAGCCCGAGGAAGATGGCAAGGCCGCCGAGGATCTCGACGAGATGGTCCTCGGGCGTCGCAAGGAACGCCCCTCCTCGCGTTTCCACTTCGATCTCGACCTTCCGCCCGAAATGGTCGACCTGAAGGAAATCGCCGCCGAGCTGACCTATCCCGAATGGGATTACCGAAAGGCCACCTATCTGAAGAACCATTGCCGGGTCCTCGCCGTCCCGACCTCGGCAAGCGGCGACCGCCTCGAGATATCGGAGGATACGAAGGCTCTGACGAGGAAGGTGCGCAAGCAGTTCGAGATCCTGCGGCCGCGCCAGGAAATGCTCAAATCGCAGCTCGACGGCGTGGAGCTCGATCTCGATGCCGTCGTCCGGCGCCGGACCGATCTCCTGGCCGGGGGGCAGGCGACCGACCGTATCCACGTGGCAAGCCGGCAGCGCGCGCCCGATCTTGCCGTCACCATTCTCGTCGACGTCTCCCTCTCGACCGACGCCTGGATCGACAACCGGCGGGTTCTGGATGTCGAGAAGGAGGCGCTTCTCGTCCTCGCGCAGGGCCTGGCCGCCTGCGGCACGGATCACTCGATCCTCACCTTCACCTCCCGGCGCCGCTCCTGGGTAAGGGTCGAGACCGTGAAAGGCTTCGACCAGCGGCTTTCTCCGGTTGTCGAGGATCGGATCGCCGGCCTGAAACCCGGATATTACACCCGCCTCGGAGCAGCGCTGCGGCACGCCACGGCGGACCTCGCAAAACGCCCTAACCGGACCCGGCTGCTTCTCGTGCTGACCGACGGCAAGCCCAACGACATCGACCACTACGAGGGGCGTTTCGCGATGGAAGACAGCCGCCGCGCCGTGCAGGAAGCAAGGCGCCTTGGCGTCAACGTCTTCGCCGTGACGGTGGACAAGGATGCGAAATCCTATCTGCCGACGATGTTCGGACGCAACGGTTATGCGGTTGTCGGAGATATTTCAAAGCTTCCGGCGGCTCTGCCCGCCATCTATCGCGGCCTGACGGGATAGGGGAGCCCGGCCGCATGGAGGTCCGGCTCGGCGGATTGCCGGACCTCTATTTCCCGTTCTGGACCCTATGCCGCCTTGCTGAACGACCTGCCGCTTCTGTTCAGATAGGCATCGAATGCAGAGGCCGCGGCCCTGACGATGAACCGGTGATCCTCCGAGACGCGGATGATGCCGCCCCGGCGTTCGATCAGGCCGTCTCGTTCCAGCTCATCGAGCCGATCGTTGTCCCGCAGCAGAAGCTCGGCATCGAAGCCGTGCGCCGCCGCAAGGGACGCAACATCCACCGCAAAGTCGCACATCAGCCTTTCGATCACCTCGCCGCGCAGACGGTCTTCCGGTGTGAGGCGGTAACCCTTGGCGACCGGCAGTTCGCCTTTCGACACCCGGGTCGCATAGAGGCCCGGCGGAACCTCGTTCTGGATATACCCTTGCGGCAACCGGCCGATCGACGACGCCCCGAGGCCGATCAGGGCGTCGCAGGCGTCCGTCGTGTATCCTTGGAAATTCCGGTGCAGCCGGCCTTCGGCCTGCGCCAGCGAGAGTTCGTCGCCCGGCAGCGCGAAATGGTCGAGACCGATCCTGACATATCCTGCCGCCACCAGGGCATCTGATATCGCGGATGCCTGAAGCGCGCGCTCCCGTGCATCCGGAAGCGCCGCCTCGTCGATGAGCCGCTGGTGCTTCTTGAAGCTCGGGATATGCGCATAACCGAAGACGGCAAGGCGATCCGGCCGCATGCTGACAGCCGCTTCGACCGTCTCAACGCAGGATTCGACCGTCTGAAACGGCAGCCCATAGATAAGGTCGAAGTTGATCGCGTCGATATCGTTGTGGCGAAGATGCTCGACCGCATCCATCGTCGTCTCGACGCTCTGAACACGGTTGATCGCCTTCTGGACCTTCGGATCGAAGCTCTGGACCCCAAGGCTTGCGCGGGTGACGCCCGACTGGCCGAGCGCAACCGCCATCTCCCCGGTCAAGGTTCGCGGATCGATCTCAACCGCGGCATTGACGGCGCCCGCAAAACCGAGACGATCGCGAAATGCATCCATCAGCGCGATGAACTCCTCCGGCCTGATGATGGTCGGCGTGCCGCCGCCGAAGTGGATTTCCCCGACGCTGAAGCCATCGTCCCTGGCGGACGCCAGAAGCTCGATTTCCCGGTGAAGTATCTCGATATAGTCGAGAATGGGCCTGTCGCGCTCGGTGATCGTCGTGTGACAGCCGCAATACCAGCACATCGACCGACAGAAGGGGATGTGGATGTAGAGCGAGGTTGGCTGTCCTTCGGGCAACGCCTTCAGCCAGGCCGGATAGTCGAGGGCATCGAAATCCGGGCTGAAGTTCGGAGCCGTCGGATAGCTCGTGTAGCGCGGCAGCCGTGCATCGCCATATTTCTCGATTATCGCTGCTGACATGTCGGGCTCCTTTCGGTTTTCTTCAAAGAGCATTTAGCTGCCCGCCGCCGGCCTCTCTTTGTGCAAAATCAACGACAGCGTCGTCTTTCTGTAAAATATTTGTCCCGACGCAAATTCCGTCGATCGCGCCGCTGCTAACTCATCAAGGCGGCCGGGATCGGCCAGGCCGCTGCACCAGCTTGAAAGGCCCAGAACAAACCATGTCGGATATTGAGATCCCCTCCATCGACGTCAGGACGCTCGCTCCCGCCGAACGTCACCCGAAGATTTTTGGCGTGCTGACGTCCCTCATCCCCGGTGGCGTCATGCATGTCACCAGCGACCATGATCCGCGGCCGCTGCACTACCAGATCGAGAGCCGGTATCCGGAAGAATTCGACTGGCAATATCTCGAACAGGGGCCGGATGTCTGGCGCGTCGAAATCCAGCGGGCGCAAAGCTCCGGCTGCGACTGCTGCTGCGGTCATTGAAAGACGAAAGCCATGCCCGGCGCCACTCTCTCCCCCTGGACGATGTCCTATTTCGCGACGTCGCTGGTCTGCCTGGTCGCCGGGCTGGCCTTGACTATATCGGGGTTCGGATATCCATCCGCTCCCATCGACGATCCGGTCTCGCTGGTGGTCGTCCACCTGATTGCGATCGGCTGGCTCGGTCTTCTGTTTGCCGGATCGCTGCTTCAGTTCGTGCCGGTAATCGCCTCGCGACAGTTGCAATCCCCCCATCTCGCCCGGCCCGCCTTGCTGCTGACCATGATCGGGCTCCTCCTGCTGCTCGGCGGGTTCCTGGGGCTGGCCGATCTCGTGCCCCTGTGGACATGGGCGCTGCCGGCCGGAGGCCTTCTCCTGACCGTGGCATTCGCGGGCCTCTGCTGGATGGTCGCGGGGACGCTTGCGGCAGCCCGGCCGTACTCGCTGCCGGCAAAGTTCGTCGCGCTCGGCTGCGTGCCACTGATCATTACGGCGCTGGTCGGGCTGCTGTTTGCCCTTTCCCTCTCCGGCCTCACCGATGATCCGCGTCTCGTCGGGCTGCTGCTCTCGGCCGGACCGGCGCACGCCTATCTCGGATTGTTCGGGTGGATGACCATCACCGCGATCGGCGTCAGCTATCGCCTCCTGACAATGTTCCTGCTGTCGCCCGAAAGGACGCGCGGGACAAGCCGGGCGATCGGCTGGCTATCGGCCGCCGCTCTCGTGGCCGCCGGCTGTGGCATTTTCTCCGACGGAACCGCCTTGCCCACCGACTGGCTGCTTCACCTGGCGATAGCGCTCTCGGGACTTGCCGCTCTTTTCTACGCCATCGATATCCACTCGATCTTCCGCGACCGGAAACGCAAGTCCGTGGAACTGAATGTGATGGCGAGCCTGGTGGCGATCGGCATGCTGCTCTTCTGCTTCGTTCTTTTCGCCACCTCGATCGTGATCGGCAACCCGGCCAGGATGGTGATGCCCGTTGCCTATCTCTTCACGTTCGGCTGGCTGACCGGGCTCGGCCTCGGGCAGCTTTACAAGATCGTGGCATTCATGACGTGGCTGGAGTTTTACGGCCCCGTTCTTGGCCGCACAGCCGTCCCGCGCGTCCAGGACCTCGTCAACGAGCGGCGGGCATCCCTGTGGTTCGCGCTCTATTTCACCGCGACGGCAACGGCGACCGCGGTCCTGATCCTCGACATGCCGGACATGTTCAGGGCGGCTACATCCGCTCAGCTCACGGCTGTCTGCGCTCTCGCCTTCGAGTTCATCCAGGCCCGCCGCCTTGCCATGGTCCCGGCCGCGACCCGGCTGCCATCGGTCGTCGCCGCACGGCGGCTCATCTTACCAAGCTTCAACGGGAGGTCACGATGACCCAGGAATTCAAGGAACTCGATGTCAGGCCGATCCTGAGGAACGGCGGCGAGCCTTTCGAAGCGATCATGACGGCGGTCGGAGCGCTGCAGCCCGGTCAGGGACTGAGGCTGCTTGCGCCCTTCAAGCCGCAACCGCTCTATCGCGTCATGGATGCCAGGGGCTTCGATCACGCCGTTATCGAACTCGACGGCGGGGATTTCGAGGTCCGTTTCACGCCGCGCCAGCAAGAAGCGGTCGCGCTCTCGGAAAACGCGGTCTCGCCCGAACTCTGGGCGGAGCCGTCGGTGCAGCTCGACCTTTCCGACCTTGATCCGCCGGAACCGATGCAGCGAATTCTCGGCGCGGCCGAAGCACTCGACGCGGGCGAAGTGATCTTCGCGGTGCTGGCACGCGAACCGGTCTTCCTGTTTCCGGAACTGACGCGCCGGGGCCATCAATGGGTGGGCAATTTCGATCGGGACGGCAGCGCCTACCGCATCATGATCCGTATCGGCAAAGGGGTTGCCGATGCCTGACACGTCCGAGCAGGCCAACCTGATCGAACAGGTCAGGCAACAGCTCTCCATGGTCATCGATCCGGAGATGGGACGCAGCGTCGTGGACATGGGCCTGATCTACCGCATCGAGGTGGATCAGGCCGGCGACATGCACATATCGATGACGACCACGACGAAAGGCTGCCCCGCCTCGACCTTTCTGAAGGAAGCCATCCAGGCCTGTGCCGCATCGGTTGCCGGCGTGAAGAGCGTCGAGGTGGAACTGACCTACGACCCGCCGTGGAACGCTTCGATGATGACATCATGAAGCTTCTAACGCTGATCAGGCGCTGGGGAGAGACACGGCACCACGAAAGGGCGCCGCTCGTTTCGCATGCGGGAAATGTCCGGGACAAGCGCCATGCGGTCTACGAGATGGTAGCATCCGGCGCTGCAGACGATCCGGCCTTGTTCATCATCGAGGAAATCGAGCGCCTGAGCGAGTCGATCACCCGGGAGATCTGAGGCATCTCGCCGGGTTGTCCGGCGGTTGTTTCAGGAACGCCTATCTCGCTCCCGTTATCCCTTCGTGCTTTCAGCCAGCGCCAGCAGGCCTTCGGCATCCTTCACCAGCAGCTTCTGGCGCCCGCCTTCGACCAGGCCTTTCGCCTCCCATGCGCTCATGATCCTCGAGACGGTATGCAGCGTCGTGCCGGTCATCTCGGCTATGTCCTGCCGGGAGATCGGGAAGTCGATCCGTACCGCATCGCCCTCCTTGCGACCCGCATGCTTGGCCAGCCTCAGAACCGCGTGGGCAACCCGCTGCTCGACCTCCTGCGTCGACATTTCGCGGATGCGGGCATGGGCTTCTTCCAGGCGCTGCCCGATCGTCTGCATGGCGGTGACCGCGAGGCGGGGATTTCGATCGACGAACTGGGGCCAGAGTTCCGTCGGCCAGCAAAGCGCGATGCTTTCCGCGACGGCCATCGCCGTGCCGGGATAGTCCGTCCGTTGAAGCGCCTTGGCAAAACCGAAGAGATCACCCGGGTGGACGACGCGCACGATGATCTGCTGACCGTCTTCGGTGACCTGCGTGACTTTCAGCCTGCCGTGCAGAAGCAGATGGAAATGCGTCGCGGCCGCCCCCTGTTCGAAGACGGCTTCGCCGACCGGCACCCGACGGGAAGTTGCGTGAGCAAGAAGCGCTTCCGTATCGGCATCCTCCATCCTTTCGAACAGGGGAAAACTTCTCACGAGGCTCTTATCGATCTTCAACGGCCTATGCTCCGCTACGGTCAGCGCGAACCTAGCACAGCCCGCGGCGAGATCGAAGATGCGCTATTGCCGCGCCGGCAGCAAACATTCCCGCGTCTGCTTGCGACGCCGCAATGAAGGGCGCCGTCGCCGCCGTTACAAGGGTGCCGAACAAGGAGTTCCGAAGATGACGACAATTCCGGCCGGGCGGCGACCTGGGAGCATCCCGAGGGGACTTTCCACAACCGCCCCGATCATATTCTCCTACGGCTTCCGGCCATTCTTTCTCTCGTCGGCCCTCTGGGCGGCTGTCGCGATGCTGTTATGGATGTCAAGCCTGGCCGGACTGATCGACGTGGCGGTTTCCTACGGCACCGTCCATTGGCATGCACACGAGATGCTGTTCGGTTATGCAAGCGCCGTGCTTGCCGGTTTCCTGCTGACCGCGGTTCCCAACTGGACCGGCAGGCTGCCGGTGTCCGGTTGGCCGCTGGTCTTCCTGTTCCTCGTCTGGGTCTCCGGCCGGCTGGCGCTGCTTCTGTCCGACCTTATCGGCACCATGGCCGCCATCCTGGCCGACAGCGCCTTTCTGCCCCTCCTCCTCTTCATCTGCGTGCGCGAAGTGGTCGCGGGACGGAAGTGGAAGGATCTGAAGGTCATCACCGGCTTGATCGCCCTCTCCGCCGCAAACATCCTGTATCATCTGGCGGTGGCCGGCGGGCAGCACCCATCCATCGGGATCAAGCTTGCCCTCTCGGCCTATACCGCAATGATCCTCGTTGTGGGCGGGCGAATCATCCCGAGCTTCACCCGCAACTGGATCAACAAGACCGGTCGGACGGATTTCCCCGCCGCCTATGACCGGTTTGATACGGCGGCCATCCTGTGCGGGGTCGCCGCCCTGGCCGCCTGGATCGTTCTGGACGACGGAAAGCTTGTTGCGGGGGCGGCAGGGCTGGCGGCGGCCATGCAGGCTATCCGGCTTGCGCGCTGGCGGGGCTGGACCACGACCGCGGAAATGCTGGTGACGATCCTGCATATCGCCTACCTGTTCGTCCCGCTGGGGTTCCTTGCGATCGGCCTTGCAGCCGTGGACCTCTTCGACCAGACTTCCGCTATCCATGTCCTGAGCGTCGGAACCGTGACCACGATGATGCTCGCCGTCATGACAAGGGCAAGCCGGGGCCATACCGGACGGGTCCTGACCGCATCGCGAACAACCGTCGCTTGCTATGCGGCAATCGTGCTCTGCGCCCTTCTAAGGCCAAGCGCCGGCCTCTTTCCGGAATTTACCAACCTGATCTATTCGCTTTCCGGCGCCGCGTGGCTTGCCGCTTTCGGCCTGTTTGTCCTCGAATACGGACCGATGCTGACCCGCGTGCGGCGGCGGGTGGCGGAAGGATAAAAGGAATGGCTTTACGGGACGCTCCGCCCTTAAGGAGCGTCCGGCTGGCGTCGGGTCAAGGCGCGATTTCGATCTCGCCTTCCATCCTGGTGATCTCGAAATCGCTGATGATCACGTCAAGGCGAAGCCGCCACCGCCCGGGTACGGGAAGCACGATATCGGGCGCCGACCAGCCGTCCTTGCCTTTCTCTGCTCGGCGCCTTATCGGCTCGATCCCCGCCCCCGGGTTGGACAGCACGACCGTTACTTCCTGGGGATCGAGCGGCGACCGGTCGCTTTTGGCGATGACCGCGGATATCGCGACTTTTCCTACCCTGTCCGGCGTGATCCTGACATTAGCCACGGCCTTGCTGGTCTCCAGGTGAACCACGGCAGTCCTCTGGACTTCGGCGATCAAGGTGCGTGGGGGCGGCGTGAACCGCCACGTCGCAGCCACCGCGAAGATGAGGAGCAGGATGACGGTCTCCGCAGCGACCGAACGAACGAGCTGGCGGATCGCCGCAGGCTCCCCCTTTTTCGAACTGGAGGTGAGTTTCCACCGGTTGACGGCTGCCAGGGCAAACAGCAGGGCGAGCAGCCCGAGCTTGACGAGGAATACGATCCCATACGCCGTCGTGACCAGCCCAGCCGGAGTGCGGACCTGGACGACGGCGAGCACGCCTCCGGCTACGGCAAGAACCAGGACGGCCCATGGTATGAAGACCGAGAAGCGGTGCAATGCCGCGCCGGCCGCTTCTTTGTCTTTTCCGAACTCGGCCAGGAGCGGCAGCAGCGCGCCGGCCCAGACAGCTATGCTCGCGACATGCAGGAAAACGGCCGGGCGCATCAGCCATTGCGGGTCTGCCGCACTCGCGTGCCCGCTGAGGCAGAGAGCAAACGCCGCGGTTATGACGGCGGATATCGATATCCAGCGGGCATCCCTGCCCCGACCGCTGGCCAGAGCAAGCCCCGCAAGCGCCAGGGCCGCGATCGCAAAAATGACCGTCGGCCCGAAGCTCGTGGCCATTCCCGCCTTCCAGACGGCCGGCACGAAAAGCCACGAAACAGGCTCGCCCACCGTATCGAGGCCCTGGAAGCCTGCAGAAAGCAGGGCGCCCACAAAGCCGGCGCCGAGGGCGGCAAGCACCTGCCTCAACGCATTCCCGGAACCGTCCGCGAACCAGTGGATGGCAAAAGCGCCGCCGACCCCGAAGAAGAGACCGACATAGAGCGCCACCTTGCCGATCCAGAGGCCGGTGCGGACCGGCCAGTCGATATCGACCACCGCGCCCCGGGCGTCGGCGTTCGGCCGCCCGATCGAGAAGACGACCGAACCGCCGATCGGGTGGCCATCCTCTGAAACGACCCGCCAGGAGAGAAGATAGCTCCCGTCCGAAAGGTCGTCCGGCGGGGTAATCTCGACTGTCCTGTCTTTCAGGACGAAGCTTTTGAGAGTGACTGAACTGCGGTCCGGCCGCGTGAGCTTGAGGCTGGTCGGCGAGACAGGCTCGCTGAAGGTCAGAGCGATCACGCGCGGGGCCGTGGACATGACCGAGCCATCGCGCGGCTCGGTCGTGTTGAGGGATGCATGGGCGGATGCCGCCGCCGTCATGACCGACCACAACAGGATCGCATAGGCAAACCGCTGCAGAGCGCCGGTCAGTGAAAGTGCCTTGTAGCAAAGCGGCGTCATCGGCCTTCATGCTCCCGGGTGGATCGATCGCTTAGTTGCCGGTCTTCTGAAGGAGCTTGACGCCCGGGGCCGGGAGTTCGAGGTCCGACGCCTTCTGGCCTGCGGCAGGCACTTCGATCCAGCGTTCCTTGAGGCCTTCCGGGCACTCCTGGATCACCGGGAAATAGAGCATGTCGCCGGCTTTCAGATCCACGGCAATCGTGCCCCGCAGCACGAACTCCTCATACTCGTCGTCGCCGAGGTTGCCGCCGCTCCAGACCACTTCCTTGACCCCTTCGGTGACGGGAGAGCCGTGATTGTCATAGGCCTTGGCATAGGCGCCCTTGACCTTGCCGAGCGTCCAGCCGGCCTTCGGCTGCGGCTTCACTCCGTAGAAGCCTTCCGGGATCTGGACGCGCACGGTGTTCGTCGGCTTGCCCTCGCAACCGTGCGGCACGCGCAGCACCGCCTTGTAGGTGGCGCCCAGGGGAGCCTCCTTTCCCTCCAGGGTGACATGCGCCAGAGCGGCGGTGCTGCCGACCATGAGGATGGCGGCGGTTGTGGTGATTTTCTTCAACATGTGAATCTCCATGCTTGGCCGCGCGTTGGACGGCCTGATTTTCAGGCGACGGGCAGCCGGGAAGGCGCCGGTCCGGGGTGGATTGATGGTTTGAAAAGGCGATCCTGCCCGTGCTCCGATACGGCCGGCGGCCCAGAGCGCTCTGCACGGCTTTTGCCGCGTCATTGCCGTTTTGGCCGAAACGAGTTCACGGAACAGAGAGCGGCACGACTTGGAGCGCTTTGCGATCAAGCTGCCGGCGGTGGCGCGCGGGGATTTCCGGGAGAGGTCTCGGGCCGTTCGAAGGGACCTATATCCGTTTCGGCCGGAACCGGCCTGGAGGTGGCCTCCAGCCGGTTGCTCAGAAAATTGTCAGAAAACTGCGGTGCGAGCGCCGGAGCGAGAACGCTGCATGCCTGGGTACAGCACTCGGGCAGTTTTGGACCGTCCTTGTGACCGGATTGGCCGCTACCGCCGGCATGGGTAATGCAAAGCGGGTTTCCAAAATCATCGATGACAGGAGCTGCGACTGCTGAGCCGAGAAGGACGGAGCCAAGCACCATCTGCACGACGAGCGCGTAGGCCGCGATAGACGCGAACACAACACTCCAGCCAGGCGCTCTGCGGTTCTTCACGGTCCCCTCATCAGTTGCGGCCAGCCGCCGATGTCCGATCTGGACATCCGTTATTGGCACGGCACAGTCAGCTCTGTCTATGCGCCCTTCCGCCACAGCGTTCTTTGATGCGCGTCAACTCGCCAGCCTGTCGCGATCAAGGGTAACGCCAAGACCAGGCGCTCCCCTCCCTCTTGCTAGATCGTCTCGGTCGTCTCGACCCGGGCAGCCTTGCGGGTAGCGTAGATGAAGGCGAGCACGAAACCGATCGCCAGCAGGAGCACGATGGTCGGCGCCGGAGCGCTGTCGATGAAGAAGGACAGGTAGACGCCGGCGAACGAACCGGTCACGGCAATGGCAATCGACAGGATCAGCATGGTGCTGAACTTGCGGGTTAGCAGAAAGGCGATGGCTCCCGGCGCGATCAGCATGGCGATCGAAAGGATGATGCCGACTGCCTGCAGGGCACCGACGATGGTCAGCGAAATGAGAGCGAGAAGACCGTAGTGCAGAAAATTGACCCTCAGTCCCACGGCCCGTGCCTGCACCGGATCGAAGGCGTGCAGCAGGAAATCCTTCCATTTCACGCCGAGAATGCCGGCCGTGATCGCCGCGATGACGGCCGCCTCGCCGATGTCACGCCAGGAGATGCCGAGCATGTCGCCGAACAGGATATGATCGAGATGCACGTCGGACTGGATCTTCACATAAAGGACGAGGCCGAGCCCGAACATGCCGGCGAACACGATGCCCATCACCGTGTCCTGCTTGATGCGGCTGTTTTCCTTCAGGAAACCGGTGGCGATGGCGCAGAACATGCCGGCTGCGAAAGCCCCGACCGCAAGAGGCATGCCGACGATATAGGCGATCACCACGCCGGGAAACACCGCATGGCTGATCGCATCGCCCATCAGCGACCACCCCTTCAAGACAAGGAAGCAGGACAGGAGCGCCATCGGCACGGCCATCAGCACCGAGATCAGCAGCGCGTTGACCATGAAGCCGAACTGGAAGGGTGAAAGAAGCGTATCGACGATGGTCATGGGGCCTCCTCCAGCGCCTGGGCTGCCCGTCTGCGCGCCGCCAGCATCCCATGCTTCGGCGCCAGGAAGAATGCGATCAGGAAGATAGCCGTCTGCAGCACCACGATGATGCCGCCGGTCGCCCCGTCGAGGAAATAACTCGCATAGGCGCCGACAAAGCTGGTGATCGACCCGATGATCACCGCCAGAACAAGGAGGCGCGGGAAACGGTCGGTCAGGAGGTAGGCGGTCGCGCCGGGCGTGACCACCATACAGACGACCAGGAAGGCCCCCACCGTCTGGAGCGCAGCAACCGTCGAAGCCGACAGGAGAGTGAAGAAGACGATCTTGAGCGCGGTCGGATTGAGGCCGATCGACCGGGCGTGGCTCTCATCGAAGAAGGTTACCATCAGGTCCTTCCATTTGACGAGCAGAACAGCCAGCGACACGAAGCCGATGATGGCGAGTTGCAGCGTGTCCTCCGGCGTGATGGCGAGGATGTTGCCGAGCACGATCGTCTGGATGTTCACCGCCATGGGCCTCAGCGAGATCATGAACAGCCCCAGCCCGAAGAAGGAGGAGAAGATCAGGCCGATGATGGCATCTTCCTTCAGCTTGGTGCGCTGGTTGAGGAAAAGCATCGTGGCCGCAGCGAGCCCTCCGGAGAAAAAGGCGCCTATCGAAAAGGGAAGCCCGAGCATATAGGCGCCTGCCACGCCGGGAACGATCGAATGCGAGAGCGCATCGCCGATCAGCGACCAGCCTTTCAGCATCAGATAACAGGAAAGGAAGGCGCAGACGCCGCCGACAAGGGCCGAGACCCACATGGCATTCAGCATGTAGTTGTAGGTGAAGGGTTCGATCAGAACGGCGATCATTCGCGGCCTCCGCCTTCCTCGTCCGATGCACGGTTGGTCGCCTTCCCGCCCCGAAGCACCAGGGGCCGCTCATCGTCACTGATCAGGCCGATCGACGTCGATCTTCCGTTCTGCGCGTCGCTGAGCACAAAATGACGCAGCACGCCGCCGAAGGTCTTTTCCAGGTTTTCCTGCGTGAAGGTCTCGACCGTCGGCCCATAGGCGAGCACCGTCCCCTTGATCAGGATGGTCCGGTCGCAGAATTCCGGCACCGAGCCGAGATTGTGCGTCGAGACCAGCATGACGCGGCCCTCGTCGCGCAGCTCGCGAAGCAAGCTGATGATCTGGTCCTCCGTCTTGACGTCGACGCCGGTGAAGGGTTCGTCGAGCATGATGACGCGGCCGTCCTGCGCCAGTGCGCGCGCCAGAAAAATCCGCTTCTTCTGCCCGCCCGACAGTTCTCCGATCTGGCGCTGGCGGAATTCGCTCATGCTGACGCGGGCGAGCGCCGTCGCCACGGCCTCGTGATCGGCGGCTTTTGGAATGCGCATCATGCCCATATGGCCATAGCGGCCCATCATGACGACATCCTCGACCAGCACCGGAAAGTTCCAGTCGACCTCTTCCGACTGCGGCACATAGGCAACGAGGTTCTTGCGCAGCGCCTCCTTGACCGACATGCCGAGCACCCGGATGTCGCCTTTCGCCAGGCGCACAAAACCCATGATCGCCTTGAACAGCGTGGACTTGCCGGAACCGTTGACCCCTACCAGCGCGGTAATCGTTCCCTGAGGAATACTGAAGCTCGCATCCCGTATGGCCGTATGGCCATTGCGGTAGGTCACGGTCGCGCCGTCGACCATGATTCCGTCAGAGCCGGAAGGAGCATGGTTCGGCCAACGGGGTTGAGCATTCATGGGCAACATCCTCTTTAAAGCGGCAAATGTACGCGCCCCCCGCCGGATCGCGAATGGGCGCACGACAGATATCAGGGCGAAGCGGACAGGCCCTTGGCGATAGTATCCGAAGTCACCTTCAGCAGATCGAGATATGTCGGAACCGGACCATCGGCCTCGCTCAGCGAGTCCACATAAAGAACGCCGCCGTATTTGGCGCCGGTTTCCCGCGCCACCTGTTCGGCTGGCTTCGGCGAGATCGTACTTTCCGAGAAAACGACACCAATCCGGTTCTTGCGAACGGCGTCGATCACCTTGCGAACCTGCTGCGGCGTGCCCTGCTGGTCGGCATTGATCGGCCACAGATAAAACTCCTTCAAGCCGAAATCGCGGGCGAGATAGGAAAAGGCGCCTTCGCTCGTCACAAGCCACCGCTTGTCTTCCGGCACCCTGGCGAGTTCTGCCTTGATGGGATCTATGGCCGCCTTGATCTTCTCCTTGTAGGCTTCGGCATTGGCCTTGTAGATCGCGGCATTCTTCGGATCGTACTTCACGAAGGCATCGCGGATGTTGTCGACATAGATCAGCGCCGCTGTGGGAGACATCCAGGCATGCGGGTTGGGCTTGCCCACATACGGGCCTTCGACGATGCCCATCGGCTCGACGCCTGTCGAGACCACGACGCCCGGCACGGCCTTCAGGTTCTGAAAGAACTTCTCGAACCAGAGCTCGAGATTGAGCCCGTTCCAGAAGACGAGCTTGGCGCCCTGCGCCCGCTGGATGTCGCCGGGTGTCGGCTGGTAGTTGTGGATTTCCGCACCGGGCTTGGTGATGGATTCGACGACCGCGGCGTCGCCGGCGACGTTTTTCGCGATGTCGGCGATCACCGTGAAAGTCGTCACCGCCTTGAATTTGTCCTGAGCCGATGCCGGCATGACCGCCAGAACGGCGGCGAACGCCGTTCCCACCATTCCGGTCAGGACCAGCCGTCGTATCTTGTCAAGCATGCACGCCTCCTTTTGCGAATAGGACTTAATTGCAGTCAGTGGTCGAAATGGCCTCGTCGCAGCTCGGAGATCGTCTGCAACAACGATGGACACTCTCGTTACATTCATATTCTGCAATTGCGAATGAATTGCAATAAGGATTCGCAGCGGAGGACAAAATGATTGCAGCCTTGCCTGACGGGATGACGTGGCGGTATCACGAGAGACGTCGACAACCTGGACCACTCCGATGCAATCGTGCCACCGACGCGCCCGGGGGTTCCGATAAAACATCGGAACAAATGGCTCCCGTCGCAGTTCCGTCGATTATCGTGTCAGGAGGCCCCATGGCAGTCGATAATTCCAGCTCTCATGTTCGCTCCGAGGTCGTGGATTTGATACCTGCGCTCAGATCCTTCGCGCGCCGGTTTCACCGGACGCCGAGCGACGTGGATGATCTCGTGCAGGAGACCCTTCTCAGAGCGCTGGCTAACCTCGACAAGTTCCAGCCTGGTACCAGCCTGAAATCCTGGCTCTTCACGATCATGCGCAACACGTTCTGCACCAAATTCGGCCTTGCCAAGCGAGAGGTGATCGGTCTCGGAGAAGGCATTTCGGCACAGCCGTCGGTCCAGGCACCCCAGGAATGGTCGGTTCGCGTCCGGGAACTGGAAAAGGCATTTTCGGAACTGCCCGCTCACTATCGCCAGGCCCTGGATATCGTCCTGATCCAGGGAGAGAGCTACGAGGTTGCGGCACGACGTTGCGACTGCCCGCTCGGTACCATCAAGAGCCGGGTCAACCGTGCCCGAATTCACCTTGCGGCTCAGCTCGGCGATAACAACTAATCACAGCGGCCGCACGACCTCTTGAATCCCAGCGGCCAATAACCAAATCGATTCTGCTTCTTTTTCATCCGGCATGTGAAAGGAGGAGATCATGAACATCCCGGAAATGCCGTTCCGCGCGCCGGTAAACATCCGGCTGCCGAACGGTCTCAACCATACTTTCCACAACGTCCACGACGCGTTGGACTTTCTTGAGAACGAATGGCCCCTCAAGCGTGGGGAGCGTTATGACCGCGCCGTCCAGAGATGCCGGGCGGCGCTGAAGAGGATAGCGCCAGTCGAGATCGCCCGCGAAGCCTTCATTGCGGCATGCCTGGAAGCCGGCATGCCGATGGTGGCAGTTGCAACGGGAAAATCCTCATCGACCAGAGCGCTCCTGTTGGCTGTTCCCGCCTGACCAGTCCCCTTGGGTGGGGAGGCTGAATTTCAACAGCCTCCCTGCCTCGAGCCTGAACGACTATCCGGTACCCTCAATCATGCCCGGTTCGGTAACCGCTCTCGATGTCGGGCGGCCGAAGGAACGATCCTCCGGTCCGCAGGTTCGAGCATGAAAGGAGAACCGAAAATGGTCAATCGAACCGTTGCCGCTACCCTTGCCATTTTCACGCTCACCCTGCCTGCATCTGCTCAACAGGGCGGCACATTCACGCCCGATACAACGCCGGCGCAAGGCACAAACGCGGGCGGACCCTTGGGCACCCAGGCGATCGAGCGACCCAAGAATGCAATGCCGAACGACGTGGGCAAGTCCGGCCGGGACTGCGAGAAGATGTCCGGCACCGTCTCAGGCGAACGGCCCGCAACAGCAGGAGCGACCAAACCTCAGCCGCAGGCCAAGTGCGCGCAACAATGAGAATCGCCAACTTGGCCGCTAGGCCCTGATAAAAGCGTCACGGCACCGGCCACTTCTCAGGGGAAGGTGTTGTCTACCGCTGGTGGCACTGCTCCTGGTATTGGGTGCCCGAGGCGGCGGGCGCTGGTTTCCTGCGGCTGGGCACACACTCTTTCACGGCCTTCACGAATTCGTCCGGATCGCACGGTTTGTCGATCCATTTGCATTTGGTGCCCATGTAGGGGTGATTTCCACTGCCGTCCCGCTCTACCGAGTGGACGATATAGGGAACGCCCCGCTGGTTGAGAACGGCGGCGATGGCGTCGCATGGCTCGTCCCTGAGCCGGGTTTCTATCACGGCAAGCTCGGGCGTGTTCTTCTGAAGCCACTCCGCCGCAGCAGCGCAGGATGAGAGTGTGCTGATATTGCCAAACCCGGCCTCGTGAAGCAATTCCTCCATGTAAATGGCAATAAGAGCCTGATCCTCCAGCAGCAAGACGGGTTCGTGTTCCCGGTTCTCCATTTTACGCCCTCCTGAAATGAAGAACCATGAGATTACTCTTCGTGGAAAAAAAGGGGCGGAGCGTCTGCCAGCGTACGCAAAAACACCTGGAACAACAGGATGCTATACAATCGACAACCGTCCGTCAGTTCAGGGCATGGCGGCCGGAAGCCGTGGGCTCCCGCCCGACCTCAGCGAGAACCATGTCCGCCGCAGAACCCCCTGAAAAGCGAAACCGACTGATAGCTTTGTTGCCGGACGACGAGTTCCATAGCGTCGCCGCCGCGCTTGAGCCCGTCGATCTCGACAGAGGTTTCATCATTGTCAAGGCAGACAGGCCGATCGACTATGTCTACTTTCTCAGCAACGGGATCGGGTCGGTCATCACCATCTCGTCGGACGGTCAGCGGGCTGAAGCTGGAATGTTCGGCCGCGAAGGTTTTTCGCCGACTTCCGCCGGCGTCGGCGGCACGATCAGCGTCCATGAAGTGCTGATGCAGGTCGAGGGACATGGGTTTCGCATGCCGCTCGACGCCGTCATTCGGGCACTCTCGCAGCATCCGGTTTTTGCCAATCTCCTCGCCAGATTTATCCAGACCTTTGCTTCGCAGATATCCTATACGGCGCTTTGCAACGTCACCTATCAGGTCGATGAACGTCTCGCGCGTTGGCTGCTGATGTGCCACGACCGTGTGGACGGCGATGAGATTACCCTGACGCATGACTTCATCTCGTTGATGCTGGGTGTTCGCAGACCCAGCGTCACCACCGCCTTGCATGTCCTTGAAGGCAAGAAGCTCATCCGTGCGGAACGCGGCCGCATCACCATCCGGGACAGGAAGGGAATGGAGGAATTCGCGGGCAATGCCTACGGCAAGCCGGAAGAGGAATTCCGTCGCCTTATCGGCGAATTCTGAACCGGTCTCAGCGTTTGAGCTGGCCTTCGATCACCTCGTGGAACGAAATGACCAATTGGAGCGCGTCTGCTTCGTCGCGTACTTCCATATGCTCGTTCAGGATCATCAGTCCTCTCTTGATCTTTGCTGCCACCAATTCCCGGATGGCATTGACGGCGCTGACCCGCGCATCGTCGAGGCTGGCGAACTCGTCGCCCTCCTCATCGAGGACCGTCTCATCGTTACGCCGGATATGGAAGAAATAGCGTGTCATGTCGGTTCGCTCGGTGAGTGACTGCCTGCCCTGCCTGGAAGCTCGATCGACGGCAAATCTAACGCATCTGATGCGTCAGAAAAGGTCTCTCATCAGACGCCGGTATTCCTCTTCCGGCCTTCCATACGCATCATGCGCAAACTCTTCGAGAGCGGCCCGGTTGCGAATGGTAATGTGACCTCTCTCGGACTTGATGAATCCATTGCCTTCAAGCACGTGCAGAGCCGTCGTCACGCTCGGCCGGCGGACGGCCAGCATCAACGAAATGAATTCGTGAGTGAGGTTGATTTCATTGCCGGGAACCCGGTCATGACACATCAGCAGCCAGCGAGCCAATCGTTCCGTGACGTCATGAAGAGCGTTCGATGTGGCCGTATAGGCCAGCTGAATCGAAAACGCCTCCAGCGAGCGGATCATCACCTTGGAAAGGCTCCTGTTCCGCTCCATCCAGCCGCGGAACGCATCGTAGTCCATCCTGTAGCCATCGCCCTCCAGCTGCATGCCGACGTCGTGCGCGTTGATCTCCGCGCCCGCGACAGCCGAGGTGGGGACATACCCATCAAGGCCAAACAGGCCTGCTTCGGCGCGATGACCCTCGGGCGTCGTCGCGACGACGGAACCTATCCCGGACGTGAGAAAATAGACGTATTTGATGGGCTTCCCCATTTCGCCGAGCAAGCTTCCTCTCGGAAGGACGACATGGGCCAGGTCCGGCGCGATCTGGTCGTAGTCGGCTGGAGGAAGCAGTGCCAGAAGCTTGTTCGGCATATTGAATTGCAGAGGCGCGGCCATGTGTGCTTCCCACGATTGGGGGCAAGAGCACACTGTAACCCTCAGCCGTTCGCGCCCTGTTTAGTCTGCGAACGATAAAATGAAGTCTACTCCTTTGGATCTTCACCAGCAAGTTTTGCAGGCAGGCGCATCAGGCACCGGATGCACCGAGCGGCCAGCACTTCGACTGTCCGCTAGCGTACCGGAACGACACGACAGCCTGCTGGATTATCTGGCGTAAGGAGGGAGCTACAAATGACTGTCGTCCCAGGTACGCCAGGTCCCGATAGCCAGGAAGACGTGAACCCTCGGGTGGACGATCTCATTCCCTGGGTTCACCGTATGGCGCGTCGTTTCGTCCGCTCCGACAGGGAAGCCGGTGCACTTGCCGATCGAACGATCATAGAGGCGAAACTTCAACTTCCCCTGGGGCAAACGAGCCAGGCTATTCGCCTCCAGCTGTTCAGGCTGATGCTAAAGAATTTCGCGGCACATTCGTCGACCGAACGAAACCGATCCTAGTGCCGGACACCGCTGTCGTATTGCTGAAGCAGCTCTTCGACAATGTCTTTGATGTCTTCGGGCCGAACTCCGAGCACGTAAGGGCCCTTATGTCCGAGAAGTCGCTCTTCGCGGACCACGAAGACAAAGGGAACCGAAGCCGCTTCAAGCTGCTCGGATATCCGAAACATGAAATTGGCATCCTCCGTGGCATCGATCAGCACGCCATGGGCGGCCCGCACGAGACCCATTTCGAAAGCCGACGGCAAGACGGGGCCTCGCAACCCGATCCCTGCTTGTTTCCAGGCATCGCGAATTTCGGAAGAAACGATGTTCTTGTTCCCGATGACGATCATTCGGTACGGCTTCACCTGAGATCCTGCTAGACGCGCGGTTTCTACTCATCCATCACTTACCTATCGCAAACTGTGGTGGAAGTCGGAAGTTCGCTGACAGGTCCACAATTTTCGCAAGCGCCGCAATGGTCGCGGACCACCGCACCTTCGTCAACGGCAATCACACCGTCGTCTTCCCGGCAAGTCCGGGTTCCTATGCCTCCGAGCGCATGGGATAGACATGACCATTGTCATCGAGGGAAAGCCCACCGCCGCCGTGATCAGACCAACGGAGGGTGGTTTTGCAAAGTTTGAGTTGACCGTTTTCGATAGCGAGGCGACAGTTCAACCTGCAGCAAGGCAGGAGGAAAAACGATGGACGAGAAAGATCGCTGGCGCCATATGGCAAGCGCGCCGAAGGACGGTAGCCGGATTTTGGTCACCATCCGGCCGTCCGAACAGGGGCCGGCAGAAGTTGACCTCGCGTACTGGTCGAATGGCGATCAGTTCGGTGGAGAAGGCTGGCGCGCCTCTGATTCCTCGCCCGGCCACATCATCGAATACGCCGAGCCGGAACTGAAGTGTTGGATGCCGATGCCTTCGGCCAGCCTCAATCGCCTTTCGCTGCCCTCACCCTGGGAAGGCCGCGACACACAACAGTTCGACGGGTCAGGGATTTAGGAAATAGCGCCGACGTCCGCTGTCATCTGCGCAGATCCGGAACTCGACCCTCTACCGGAAGACGTTCCTTCTCGAAGTCACAGAAACAGCGGATGCATCACGTAACCGCCAGTGAAAACTATTTGGCGCTCGAAGACTTGCCGTTTTGGCTCCCGCTCCCGCCTGGAGGGACCTCTTCGCCGATGAAGCCGAGGTATGCGCGATGCAACTTTTCCACTCCTTTGGCGAGTTGATCGACGGACATGGAGGCATAGCCAAAGATATATCCGGCCCGCTCATCGGTCGGCGATGAGAACAGGCGAGCGATGGGATAGATACCAATGTCGTGGCTTCGAGCAATATCCGCGAAACGCGCCTCTTGTCGGCCGGAAATGGTGTTGAACCACACGACGACGTGAAGCCCCGCAGTCGTGCCGACAATCTCGATGTCGTCCACAAAAGCGCTGGTCATCGACGCCAAGAATACGGCGCGTCGCTCTGCGTTAAGCCTGCGCATTTTGCGGACATGCCGCTCGTAGGCACCGGTCTCGATCAGCGCGGCGAGAGCCTCCTGCTCGAACGTGGATGTGTGCCGATCGGCAATCCGCTTGCATTCGATGAAGGCCTCGACGAGTGGATACGGAAGTATGACGTAGCCGAGCCTGAGCGTCGGCGACAGGGTTTTTGAGACCGTTCCGACATAGATGACGCGCCCTTGCCCAGAGAGATAGAGAGGCGGAATGGGGCTGACATCGTACCGATACTCGCTGTCGTAGTCGTCCTCGATGACATAAGCCCTCGCCGACATGGACCACTCCATCAAGGCTTGGCGATGCGCAGCGGGTAAGACTCCTCCCAGCGGAAACTGGTGGCTCGGCGTCACATAGGCGACTGCGATGTCGCCAACCTCGGGAAGCTTCGTGGTATCTATGCCCTGAGCGCCACAAGGTACGGCAACGATGTTTGCTCCGACGGCATGCATCACGTTCTTGGCCATGGCGTAGCACGGGTCTTCGACCACGATACGGTCGCCGGGATTGACAAGAACCCGAGCGCAGAGGTCCAGCGCCTGCTGCGATCCGTTGACAACGATGATCTGGGTGAGATCGCAGCTGATGCCCCTCGAGCGCCAGACATAGCCCTGCAATGCCTCCCGTAAGGATCGGCTTCCTGCTGGATCATCGTATCCCAATCTGTCGCGATGCCTGAGGAAGGCGGTATTCAGCGCTTTTCGCCAGGGGGCCTTGGGAAAGTCCTCTGCCGCGATATCGCCGTAGCGGAAATCGAATTTGAGCGGCAGCCTCCCGGCGATGCTGTTCGGCGGCAGAGCCATCGCACGAGTTGCATAGGCGGAAAGCCGGCGAGCGGGGATCGCCGAACAGTCGGGCGGATCAACCTGGCTCAGCCGACCTGCTGAGGCAACCAAAGCTTTCCGTCCCTGCTGCACCCGGACATACCCCTCCGAAACAAGCTGGTCGAATGCGGCGGTCACCGTCGTCCTCGAAACACCCAGTTCTTCCGCAAGCGACCGGCTTGAAGGTAGAGCGTCACCGACACCATAGACGCCAGCCTCGATCTGCTTGAGCAGGGATTGATAGATACGGCGGGTCGCTCCGGTCCTGCGAGATCCTTGTCTGTACTGGACCAATGAAAATCTCCAAAACTGGCAGTTTAGTTTGTGCCAATGAACTGCAATAGGTCGCTTGCAGTCAAGACAATCGTCACCGGTAGGAATTGCATCTTTCGATGCTGGATAAGGTTTAAAGGGCTTCAAGGAATGGATTCCGACCTGCATCAGTTGTTCGTAGTCTATGCAGCATATGTCATCGCCGCTGGTAGCCCCGGCCCGAGCAACATGCGCATCATGGGCGTGGCGATGGCGCGCGGCAGAGGCGCTGCGCTCATGCTTGCTTCCGGCGTTGTCAGCGGCTCGATCTTCTGGGGCCTGATGGCCTCGACGGGCATCTCCGCCTTGTTGGCCAGGTACGCTCACGCCCTGATCGTTCTCCAGATTTTCGGGGGTTTGTATCTGCTGTTCCTCGCCATCAAGGCCGGACGTTCGGCGCTGATGTCGAACGAGAAGCTGGCGGCGCGCGTGTCGGCGGATGAAGTTGCTCTTTCTCGAGCCGCGCTCTACCGGCGGGGCCTCTTGATGCATCTGGCGAACCCGAAATCCGTGCTTGCATGGATCGCGCTGGTCACGTTGGGCATCGGCCCGAGTTCTTCGTGGGAAAGCATCGCCGCTATATTGGGTGGCTGCGCCGTCTTGAGCGTCGCGATCTTCTGTGGCTACGCCATTGTCTTCTCCACAGCGCCGATGGTGGCTCTGTACCGCCGCTGCCGCCGCTGGATCGAAAGCCTGCTGTCGCTGTTCTTTGCGTTCGCGGGGCTGCGCATGCTGCTCTCTCGTATTTAGTTTAAAAAGGTTGGATCATGACTTTGTTCAATGGCCTGTCTGCGTTCCCCCTGACCCCGACCGATGCTGAAGGGCGCGTCGACGCCGAGGCGCTGGCCCGTTTTCTCGAGCGTATCCATCACGCGGGTGCAGATTCCATAGGGCTGCTCGGCAGCACGGGTGGCTATGCATACCTCACGAAGGAAGAGCGCAGGCGTACAGTCGCGGTTGCCGTTGAATGTATTGGCGGCAAGACGCCTCTTGTGGTGGGTGTAGGAGCATTGCGCACCGACGAAGCTCAGGCTTTGGCGCGCGACGCCAAAGCCGCCGGCGCCGACGGCCTGCTCCTGGCGCCCATGTCATACGTTCCCCTGAACGAGGACGAAGTCTTTCAGCACTTCGTCGCTGTGGCCGAGGCCGGGGAATTGCCTTTATGCATCTACAACAATCCCAGCACCACGCGCTTCACGTTCAGCGATGCGTTGATCGCCCGGCTGTCGGCGGTGTCCAACGTGGTCGCCGTGAAAATGCCTCTGGCAGCAGGTGGCGATTACGCCGGTGAACTCGCCCGCCTGCGACAGGTCATCCCTGACAGGTTCACGATCGGGTACAGTGGCGATTGGGGGGCGGCCGATGCCTTGCTTGCCGGATGTGACACCTGGTACAGCGTTGCGGCAGGTCTGCTGCCGGGCCCAGCGCTTGCCCTGACGCGTGCTGCGCGGGCCGGCGACATTGTCGAGACCGCGCGGTTGAACAAGGCTTTCGAGCCGCTCTGGACCTTGTTCAAGCGCTACGGCAGCTTCCGCGTTATGTTCGCCATTGCCGACCTCCTGGGTCTGGCGCACGTCCAGCCGCCGCGTCCGATCTTGCCGTTGCCGAAGGACGCCGAAGATGACGTCAGGCTGGCATTGGAGATGATCGAGGGCGCGGCCCCGCAGAGGTTTTGATCTGCCGGACGCGGGTTCGGGGACATCTTCCATATCTGCCTTTGCTCAGCCGCGGTTCCGAACTAGGTCAGCGCGACGGACCAAACTGCACGTTTAACCACTGCGGCATCGGCTTCAGAAAGTTAAGCAGGTAGCCGGCCAGGGATCGTAGATCGTCTCGCCCCGGCCAAAGCAGTCCTCACTCTCGGAGGACTCTTAACGATTTGGGTGCGACGAACGTCGATTCTTCCTAAACCTTTTGATGCTGTTGCCACAACGGCTCAAAGCGATACGATCCACTTGCGATACGGAGATAACCTAGGGCTCGGCTCGGAAAACGACCGACCTTGGGTTTTGTCGTAACTTGCGAAGCACGGCGAAGGCTCGAGCCTTGGGACGGATGGAGCGCGTGCCTTCGAACAGGTCGTTCGGCTCGCGTTCCATGTCTTGCGGCCCATAGCGACCATACACAGTCCCCAATGCGTCCTGATGTGAAGCACGTTCGGCTCCACGGAACGAGTGAAAAGGATCAAGATGGAAGATCTACAGGGCGCCTATCTCGATCCGGTCCTGAGGAGGTGGAAGGCGATCTTCACGCAAGTGCGCCCCGATGCCCGTACCAAGCCTGGGGCCAAGCGGAACCCGCCGACTTTCATTGCCGAAACACGGGGGAGGACGGAGCAAGGCGCCGAAACGGCCGGTTCGGCTCCCGCTGCCATCGGCCCGCGATCTCCTTTGCCGGCATCAAATACCGGACCAATTGGCTGATGGGCGCCGGCAACGACAGGTATCGCGCATGAGTTTGGAGCCTATCGGAATATTTACGCTCGTTCTGGGGCTCTACTGTCTGTTCGCGGGATACCATGCGAGCATCGTCGTGTTCATCGGCCTTTCCGTTTTCGGTGCTGCAGCCGCGATCCTGGCGGGTTCCGCAAACATCCAGCCGGCACACCTCTTTCTCGCATTCCTTGCCCTTAGCGTCCTGACCTATCGAGACAAGTTCAGCATCGCGCTGAAGGCACTGTCCTTCCCTAATCCCGGGTTCTGGCTGGCCTGTCTGCTGATCTACGGAACTGCGTTGGGTTTTTTCGCGCCGCGCCTGCTTGCCCGCATGACGGACATCATCCCGCTCGGCGCTTCCGAATATCCATCCACCGGCAGCACCGTGCCTTTGGGGCCGGTCTCCAGCAATTTTACCCAGGCGGTCTACGTTTCCGCAGATCTTCTCACCTATGTCCTGATCCTGGCGATCGGATCCACCATGGCCGGCTTCAGGGCGATCATCGTCGGGGTGCTGGTGTTCGCCGGCGCGAATGCCTTCTTTGCTCTGCTCGACATCGCGACCTATGGCACTGGGGCTCAAGACCTCTTTCTCTACATCCGCAATGCCCAATACACATTTCACGATGATGACGTCGTAGCCGGTGTCAAGCGTATCGTCGGCTCATGGCCGGAGGCGTCGGCATTCGCCGGCATCAGCCTCGCCGCCGTCGGGTTTACCGGCACGCTGTGGCTCTGCGGGCGCAACCTGAGATGCAGCGGCGCACTTTTTCTTGTCACGACCCTTCTGGTGATACGGTCTACGTCGTCGGCAGGCCTATTGGCTTTGCCGCTTTGCTTCGTGATCTTGTATATCACAGCCGTCTTCCGCTGTGGCGGACAGTCCGGAGCCCGGAACAGTTCAGCGATCCTGCTGTTTGCGCCGCCGCTGATTTGCCTCATCGCATTGGTGATTGCCATCAACGATGCACTTTTCCGGCAGCTCTACGACTATTTTGACCTGCTCATCTTTAGCAAGTCCACGTCGCATTCCGCGGTCGAACGCAGTTCCTGGAACACCTATGGATACCAGAACTTTCTCGATTCCTACGGTCTCGGAGTTGGCCTTGGCACCTCCCGCACATCAAGCTTCCTGTTCGCCCTGCTCTCCAATGTGGGGATACCCGGAACGATCATGTTTTCGCTCTTTGCGATCTCGGCATTCTCGAAACGGCGCGGGATGCGACGCACCTTCACCTCGGATGTCCGGCTTGCCGCGCGCAACGGCTGCGCCTGCCTGATGATCGGCGCCATGGTTGCGGGGCCGACCGTCGATCTCGGCCTTGTGTTCTTTATCCTGGCCGGCCTTTCGAGCGCCGAGCCGGAGCACGAACCGGTGACTGTTTCGCCGACCCGCTACGTGACCGTGAAGGTGAGTTGATTGGCCGCCTCAAGCTTGTCCGTCAGGCATACACCCGGAAATAATCGACCCGCATACGTGTGAGCGTGTCCGCGGGCAAGAGTGGCTGCGGATAAGGGACATCCGAACGCAGGGCAAGCGTGAGGACCGGCCAGAATACATCCTGCTCGGCATCGAGTTGTGCGGAGCGGTTGATCGTCCAGACCGCCGGCATTCCGGTCCTGGTATCAATGATGGGCTGCCGTTCGAAATAGATCGTGCATTCGGTGTCGGTGACCAGCACCCCGTATCGGCAATAACCGGCGGTCATATCGATCGGCGTGGGCACGCCGGTTCCTTCACTGTGCTCGCCGGGTTGCCCCCATTCGTGCAGATAGGCCCCGTAGAGCGTGGGTTCCCAGCCCTTGTGCTCGACGACGTCGATCTCGATGCTCGTTTGAGGACGCAGGATGCTGCGTCCATTCATCATCCAGAAAGCCGGCCAGCTCAACGGGTGTCTTGGAAACAGCATCCGCGCCTCGAAATAACCGCGCCGCCAACCTTTCAGGATCGTGCCATCGCGCTTGGCCGTCTGAATATTGCCCGATATCCATTGAAACTCGGCGAGGTTATTGCCGTAATAATGGGGGACCTTCATCGGCTGTCCAATGTGCTTTGCAGCCACTTCCAACGCCTTGCCATCGCTCGCGTTCGGGTCGTCGACAATCGCATAGGGATTGAAACCCTCTTCGCCGCTGTCTCTCGCGAAGGCCGAACGGCCGTAAAAGCCCGGCTCGGAGGTCGTCGGCTTCGGACCGGCGTTCCAGGTCGACCAATCGAGCCTAGTGAAATTGTCCTCGAATATCAGGGCTCGCCCGCTGGTCGGGTCCTCCAGGCGCTCGGATGCCTTCGATCTCCAAACGAGACCGCCGGCGAGGCCTGCCGAGGCCAAGGCGCCGACCGCGAATGAGCGGCGGGACAATAAAGTCGTCATGATCCACCTCACGTCGTTTCATTCAGGCTGACCCGCAGAGATCTATGCCGCTGCCGCACTCCGCAACGCCTTGGCATGCACCTCAAGCACCCGCTCCGGGCTGTAACAGTCAATGAACTCCTGCCGGAAGCTGGCATGGGCCTGCTCGGCGCGCAGATTGTCGCAATAATAAATCATCGCGTTCACGAGCTCTTCGCTTCGATCTACCGGCACGAGCAGGCCGAGCCTGCTGTCGACGAGGATATCGCTTGGGCCGAATTCGCAATCGGTCGCAATGACGGGCAGACCAAACCGCAACGCTTCACAGATCGCCAGCGACCACCCCTCCCATCGGGACGTGGAGACATAGACGTCACTTGCCACCAGCGCGGGCTGAGGATTATCGGGATGGTGCTCCAGGCTTACTACGTCCGTGAGGCCCCGGCGGTCGATCTCTGCCCGCAAGGCCGCCTCCCCGTCGCCATAACCGACGATTTTCAGCAGGACATTGCTGCGTTTTTTCCGCAGCTCGGAAAATGCGGCCAAAAGAATGTCCTGGCCCTTTTGGAAGGAAAAGCGACCGACATTGATGAAGGTGACATTATCGTCGACGCGCGCCCGGTCGGCATCGGAAAGGTCAAACTTTCGCACGGGGTTCGGCACCCAGTAATGCGGGCGCTTGCTCTTGAACATCGCGTTGAATGCAGTGAGCTGCCGCGGAGAAGTTCCGAAAACCGAAGCGATCTTCGGAAGAAAAAACGTCTTCATCAACAGGAAGAGTATCTTGGCCTTGATATGGCTGCGCTCCCGCTTGGGGTTGCCATGAAGATGGACGGCAAACCGGCGCCGGATGCCGATGCAGGAGGCCATGCAGATCACCGTCGGCTCGATCTGCGGCACGACGATCAGGTCGTAATCCTTGCTCGCAATGACTTCCCGGAAGTTGCGCATCAGTTCGATCCGGCTCGAAGCCACGCGGTCGATAATGGTGTAATTCCTGCCCTCCGTCGGGCGATTTTTGTGAACCGATGTGTAGAGAACGTCCACCTCGAAGTCGCTTCCATACCGATCCATCAGACCGGAGCAGATCGTATCCACGACCCTCTCGATACCGGCGAAAGCGCTCGTACCCGGTTGGACATAGAGGATCTTCAAAGGTGTAGGGGGGCTAAGTCTTTCGGAGTAGGGCATGGTTGCTATTTGCATATACCTAACCTCTTTGAATTTTCCCGAAGACCTGGTATAGTAAGATTGATCTTACGTAGAAGACCTACATCATCATCGCAATATCTTTAAGTAAAAACTGGAAGAGCGCAAGAATTATTTGACATATATAGCAATAACATTGCGACAATGTCGATGCAACCGCAACGGTTTTCTGGGCGCCCGTCATCGAGTTAACTGTGGCCTTTGGAGGAACTGTACTTCAGTTGCCATCCTGCGACATCTGCATTGTCGGGTCGGGCCAGCCGGCACCACGCTTGTGCAGGAATTGTCGAATACAAACCTGCACGTCACTCTTCTGGAGAGCGGCGGCAGGCGCTTTCGTCCACTCCCGTAAACCGAAACGGTGCTCGCATAACAGAAGGCGGCAATACTCTCACGCTCGCAGGCTGGCGCAAGTTATCGGGTGGCCTCGACATTGACCCGTCTGGTTCAAGATCAGTGCCATCGATCGGCCTTGAGCTTCTCATTCTCCGGAGTATTTCGAATTCGCGCCCAGCGAGGATTGTTCTCGCTCGTTTACCCGCCTCCGGACATAGAGCAGATAAAAGATTCCATTCATGGCGACACAACCCGCCTCAAGCGCCACCGCCATCAGGAACGCCCAGGTCAGCGCATCGGATATCGAATAATCGAGAACAATTGCGGTCGTCGCCAAAACGATGACGACTGCCAGAACGAAAAGCGTGAAGATCAAAATTGGCAACCGGGCTGCGCAAAGCAAGCCGATGATGAATGCAATGACCAAGACCCAAGTCATCAGCGTCCTTTGACCAGTTTCGTCTCCGGTATTTGAGAATTTTATTCTAACATGTGCTGAATGTTCCTAGCAAGCGGGAATCGGCGGGCTTCCGGCTCCCAGCCGGATGGCTATTTTGTGCTGTCGGATCCGGCTGCGGTTTAGAAATTCTTCCGCCGAATATCCCTTGCTCGTCTTTCCACCCGCACGACATCGCCCGGACCCACCTCGTCATTGTCACTGACAACCAGGGTCCGCATCGCTCCATTGATTGTCCGATTGACCTTGATGACAAACGCTGGCTCGCCGTCGGCTTCCAGAGCGGCAAGGGCGGCGGGAGCCCGCAATTCGATGTTTGCCAGAAGCGCACGCGCCGTTTTCGCCTTTTCGTAATTGGCCGCCAGCCGATCCCGCAGGTCCACGGCCTCGGTAAGCGCGTCACCTCTGTATTTCTGGCGAAAATCGCCCATTTCCTGATCGAGTTTGGCGAGATCCTGCTGCGTCTTGAGAATTGCAAGCGAGACATCCAGGCTGCGGCTTTCGAGATCCGCGAGGCTTTGGTTTGCGCCCAGCTGCCGAGACGATACCGTCAGCCCCTGGGACACCATCTTGTTGACGGCGCTCAGATCCTTTGCAGCCATTTCGGTCTGCCTGGCGAGCGAGCTTTCCTTGAGCCGCAGGGTTTCGAGCTGGTTCTTGGCCAGAATCTTGGCCTGACCAAGTCTTTCGAGTTCCGTGTTCATCAGGTGCAGCCGGGTCTGAAACAATGCCTGCTCATCCTGCATCACGCGCGCCAACGCCGGTCGGGAGGCTTGCGATGTCAGATCCTGCGGGAACGAGATCGTGGTCGCGCCAGCCAGAAGCGCCTCGACACGCGCTTGACGCGCCAGAAGGCCATAATGTTCGAACTCCAGTTGGCCGAGGTCCCCGTGACTGACCAGCGCATCGCGCTGGAGAGCGAGCATTTCGGGATCTCCCTGCCCGAGCCCGCCAGCCATGCTGATTGCCTGGATCACCGTCAGGCCAGGCACATAGCCATATTTCCCCGGCTTGGACACCAAGCCGGTGACGAAGAATGGCCGGTAGACCGAGACCTCCACGGAAGCATTGGGCCGCTTCTGCAGACCGACCTGTTTCTGAAGCTGCTCCCCGATCAAGCCTGATACGTCATCCAGCGTCTTGCCGGCGACCGAAACAGTGCCGATGATCGGAAGCGATAACGTACCTGCCGCGGAAACGGCGAATTCACCTGTCAACGGCACCCATTCGAACGCCACTCCGGCATTCGGCCGCCATTCGAAAACGCGAATTTTAAGGACGTCCTGCGGCCCGAGCGTATAGTCGGCCGCACCTGCCGGAATGCCCGGAGAAAGAAGCGCAAACCAGGCCATCAGCATCAGGAGAAACTTGGCCAGGTAGCACAGCCGCGAGGCTGGCGCGGACGATGGCCTGACATACATCGCAAACGGGCGCTGCAAGAAGCTCAGTCGCTGCATCCGGTCACTCCTGTTTCTCCAATTGGCTTAAGCTATTCGCACGTCATCCCAGATCGGCCCCTGCCCGGTCAGATGATTGGCGTAGGACCTGAATTTATCGATGAAAACCGACGTCCTGAAATCCTGCGCCCGCGCCACGGCGTCGGCGGGGTTGAGATCCATTTTATCGAGACGCTCCACGGCATCGATGACGGCCTCGATCGATTGGATGGGGAAAAATACACCGGTCTTGCCGGCGATGACGGTTTCCGTCGCTCCACCCCGTCCATAGGCGATGACAGGGCGCCCGCTTGCCATCGCTTCAACGGGCACGATGCCGAAATCTTCCTCGCCCGGAAATACGAGTGCCCTGCAGCGTGCGTAGTGGTGCTGAAGGACATCGAATGGCTGGGCACCCATGATCGTCACGGTCGGCCCGGCGATCTTGCGCAGGCGCGCCAGCATTTCGCCGCCGCCGATGACCACCAGCTTCGCCTTCATCCGGTTGAAAGCTTCCACGGCGAGATCCGGGCGTTTGTAGCTCACCAGTTCCCCAGCCATCAGATAATAATCCTCGAGGTCGCCGGTAGCGACCGGTCGAAAAGCCTGGGTATCGACGGGCGGATGGATGATGAGCGCATCTCTGCGGTAATAGCTTTTCACCCGCTGCGCCACCGTCGTGGAATTGGCGATGAATTCATCGACACGGCTGGCCGTCGCGACATCCCAGGTCCGCAAATAATGCGCCAGCGGCGGCATCATCATCCGCGTCAACCTGCCGGAGGTTTCATAGTACTTATTATACATGTTCCAAATGTATCGCATGGGTGAATGACAGTAACAAATATGGATGGCCGGCGAGGTAGGTATTACTCCTTTTGAAGGACCCGACTCGCTACTAATGACGAGGTCATACCCGCTGAGGTCCAGCTGCTCCAAAGCCATGGGCATCAGCGGCAGA
Source organism: Neorhizobium sp. T7_12 (assembly GCF_002968535.1). Lineage (NCBI taxonomy): Bacteria > Pseudomonadati > Pseudomonadota > Alphaproteobacteria > Hyphomicrobiales > Rhizobiaceae > Neorhizobium > Neorhizobium sp. T7_12. The sequence continues at coordinate 57,411 of NZ_PVBK01000018.1, forward strand.
TATTTTTTGTACATCCGCTTCGCGTAGGGCAAGGAATCGATGAAGGTCGTTTGGATGCGATGCTTCCGGATTTCCGCTGAAATTACAGTGGGATCATACACATGGGTATAGATATCGGCGCCCGGATAAATCCGGCAGAGCGCCTCCAGGACCTTTTCCCCGCCCCGCATTCCGACCAGCCAGTAATGGACGATTGCCACCCGCATGAAGTCTCCCCATGACCGAACAACAGCCAAATTCGTCAGCCATTGCAGCAATTTGACCCACGTTCTAGATCGAAAGAAGTAGATATGATTATCTACCCCGGAATGTGCAGTTTAACTCGCACATATATCGGTAAATAGTGCCGATACATTCCATGATGCCTAAATAGTGCGCCGCAATAAAAGTATTGTCAAATGAAATACCAGGCGCTAACGTGGGTGTGGATGCCGCTATAGATTGTCTGCCCATACCCTTTCGTCTTTTATCTAGAGTACGGAGCCAGCAGATGAATGACATGAATGTCAGTGGTAATTTGAATGCGATGAACGGCACGCATCTTCAGGCACCCGAACAATTTGCTTTCCCGAGGATCGGAAACGAAGCGTCCCATGGCCTCTCGGTCTATCTGAAACGGGCTCTCGACACGGTCATTTCTCTTATTGCCCTTATCGTTCTCATGCCGATGATCGTGATGCTGATCGCCCTGCTTTATGCCGTCCAGGGCCGCCCGATCTTCGTTGGGCACCGCCGGATCGGCAAGAATGGGGTGATGTTCCCTTGTCTCAAGTTCAGGACAATGGTCCCCAATGCCGATGAAGCTCTGCTTCGGCATCTCTCCGCCAATCCGTCGGAGAGGGCGGAATGGGCCGCCACGCGCAAACTGAAGACCGACCCCAGGATTACGCCGCTCGGCGCCTTGCTGCGCAAGAGCAGCGCCGATGAGATACCACAGCTCCTGAATGTCATACTGGGACAAATGAGCATCGTCGGCCCTCGCCCGATCGTACCGAGCGAGGCGGAGTTCTATGGTCGCCACTTCGTGGATTACATCCGGGTTCGGCCGGGCCTGACTGGGCTTTGGCAGATCAGCGGCCGCAACGACATCAGCTACAACGCACGTGTCGAACTCGACATGCGCTATGTCCGGGAACAAAGCATCTGGGGGGATATCGTCATCATGGCCAAGACCGTCCCGGCGGTCCTGCGCGCGCACGGCAGCTATTGATTATTGAACCCGCCCCCGCGGGGGGCGGTTAAGAAACGGCGGACGTTCTGCGGGAGCGGGCGCAATACGGCAGACGCAATGCAATAGCTTTGAGGATCAGTACATCTTGCAAGCCAGCTTTGAGATCGTCAGCAGAAACTTTCAGCAAAAAGAGACCGCCATCTGCTTGTCGCCGCGGTCTTGTTTTTCGCAAACCGAAAAATTGGCAGATGAGCGGGGCCGCCTCGTCCATCGCCCTTGGTACCCGCACATTACCCCTCCTTTCCGCGCGAACGATGATGGGGGGCAGTCGTGAGCTCAATCGAGCACTGCGCCATCAACGGGCGGTTCCTGACGCAAGATGCGACCGGCGTCCAACGCTATGCGATGAATGTCGTCAAGGCTCTCGACCGCACCTTCGGTCATGGTGAGCGCTTGCCGATAATCGCGCCCGTCGGCACGCCGGACCCGGGTTTTGCCCGACTTCCGCTGGTCACCGCCGGTGATTTCGGCGGGCACGCGTGGGAGCAGACCGTTCTTGCCCAAACTTGCCGTGGGCCGCTGCTCAATCTTTGCAATTCGGCACCCGTTCTCAAGAAGGATCAGATCGTCTGCATCCATGACGCCAACATTTTTGCCGCCCCCGAAAGTTATAGCCGCGCCTTCCGTATGGCCTACTCCCGGCTGCATCCGCTCCTGGTTCGACGTTCCGCCCGCATCGCCACCGTCTCTCACGCATCGGCCCGGCAACTCGCCCGCTACCTGCCTATCCGGCAGGAGGACATTGCTGTCCTTCCCAATGGCCATGAACACGCTCTCGAGTGGGACGCCGGGCTGGCGAAGGTTGCGCCGCAAGTGGTCAGTGCCATAGACGCAAGAGGCCGCCAATTCGTTCTGGCGCTTGCCTCTCGTGCCCAGCACAAGAACCTTGGCTTGCTGATGAAGGCTGCAGCGGCTCTTGACGAGCTGGATATCGACATCGTCGTCGCCGGCGGAAGTGCCGGTATTTTTGCCTCTGACCTTCTCGAAAAACGGCCCAACCTCCTTCTCGTGGGGCGGGTGTCGGACGACGATCTAGCCTATTTCCTGAAGCATGCACTCTGTCTGGCGTTCCCCTCCATCACCGAGGGTTTCGGGCTGCCCGTTGTCGAAGCCATGGCCCTGGGTTGCCCCGTCGTGGCGTCCGATTGCGCCAGCATGCCTGAAGTATGCGGTGCGGCGGCGCTGATGGCTTCTCCCTTCCAGCCGGAGGAGTGGATCAGGCATATCGCAGCCCTGAAGGGGTCCGATCTGCTCAAAGGCGAGCTGCGCGGTCGGGGCTTGAAGCAGGTGCGCAACTTCTCCTGGACGAACACCGCAGCGGGTTATCGGGAACTGCTTCAGAACCCCGCGAAAGGCCTTGTTCCGCATAAATCGCCAAGGTCGACGGAACTTAGCCTGGCGGTGGTCATCGCCACCCGCGGTCGCCCGGCCGTCATCAGTGCGACGGTACGCCATCTTCTCGCAACCCAGACGGTTCGGCCGGATACGTTGGTGGTGTCCTGCGTGGATGCGTCCGACGTCGGCGATCTGGTTTCCGATCCCAAGGTGACGATCGTCACGGGAAAGGCCGGCCTTGCAGCCCAACGCAACAGAGCGCTCGCCAACCTGCCTGCCGGAACGGACGTGGTCGTCTTTTTCGACGATGATTTCGTCGCCCACGCAAATTGGCTGGCATCCGCCGTCTGCGCGTTTCGCGATGAAATCCGCCTCGTTGGGTTGACGGGGCACGTCATCGCCGACGGAATCAAAGGCCCCGGTATCCCCTTCGATGAGGCCCTTCGCCTTCTGGATCGTGCGCCATCCCCTCGCTCGAGGTGGCATGAACCCTACAGTCCCTATGGCTGCAACATGGCTTTCCGCATGTCCGCCATCGGCGACGCAAGGTTCGACGAACGGCTGGTCCTGTACGGCTGGCTGGAGGATCGTGATTTCGCGGCCGCGCTTGCCAAGCAGGGTGGACGCTTCGTCAAATCGGACGAGGCCTGCGGCATACATATGGGCGTCAAGAGCGGCCGCGTGAGCGGTGAACGGCTGGGATATTCTCAGATCGTCAACCCGCTCTACATGATGCGCAAGGGCACCATGACGCTTGCGCAGGTTGCCGACCAGGTTCTGCGCAACATCGCCAGCAATTTCGGCCGGCTGTTATGGGCGGAACCGTTTATCGATCGTCGCGGGAGGGTCAAAGGCAATCTCATAGGTTTTGCGGATGTTCTGCGGGGACGCCTGGAGCCTGAGCGTGCTGCTCGGTTGCCGGTCTTCAGCGCTCGTCCGCTGCGAGCAGGAGGGAAGGCCAAATGACTTTCAACAGGCCTGGTCCTCTGGAGGAAGCTTCCCGTATGTGGCGCGTGGATCGCACACCGCCAGGCGATCCCGGGGAAGGTCCTCTCGCGCTGCTGCGCCTGATGATCGCGCTTGCGTGGCGTAACAAGATACGACTCGTCGCGTGCACGGCGGCGGGGTTTCTGCTCGCCTTTCTTTATGCGGCCGCTCTCCCCAAGGTGTACAATGCCACGGCAACGCTTCTGCTGGAGCCGCGGCAATTTGCTTCCTCCGACCGCGACATCAGCGGGCAACAGAACCTGGACCTGAACAGCGCCGAAAGCGAATTGCAGATCATCCGTTCGGAGCGGCTTCTATCCGCCGTCTTCGACAGCCTTGTCCTTCAAGGTGACGCCGAACTCGGTCCCCGGCCGCCGAAGGAATTCAGCGGGCTGGCGGTTCAGGTGCAGGACACGATGTCGACGCTCGTGGACAACGGGTTGACGACGCTTGGCAAGACATCAAGGCGGGCCGAGGATGCTCTGGATCCGACCGCGGATCCCTTAGAAAACGCCCGCCGCATTGCCTTCGCGAATTTCATCAAACGGCTGAGCGCACGGCGAGTGGGGCAATCCTACGTCGTCGAAATCGAATTCTGGTCATATAATCAGAACCTTCCTGCCCGTGTCGCAAACGCCATGGCGTCGGGATACATCCTCCAATCGATTGCCTCAAAAGAGCAGATGGCACGAGCTGGCACGGACACGCTGCAGGGACGACTGGACTCGCTGGCTACCCAGGTCAACGCTGCCCGGGAGGCAATGAGGAACGGCACGTTACCCGTGCTGGCCACACCGGATGCCGATGCTCGGATCATCGGCGCCGCACTTCCGCCACTCGATCCCTCCGGCCCGCGCAAGGCACTGATCGCCGCATTAGGTGGGCTGCTGGGGTTTCTGATTGGTATGTCGACCATAGCCATCAACGTGGCCTTTGATCGACGGGTGCGCGATACGAAGGAACTCTCGCAGGAAACCGGCATTCCGTGCCTGGCAACGGTTCCGGACACCGGCAAGACGGCAGGCATCGGGTGGCGTTTCGATAGCCCCGCGCTCCAACGATACGCCAGCGTCATTCGCGACTTGAAAACCTCCGTCGATGTCGCCTGCGCATCGCAACGGCGGGAAAGAAACATCGTGATTGCATTCATCGGGGCAACGGCTGCGACCGGCGTTTCAACCCTGTCTCTCAGCATGGCGCAGCTTCTGAGCCGAAGCGGCCACCATGTGACGTTCTTCTATTCGGGGCTGCCGTCCTTGGTCGAAGAAACATCCAGTTCCTCAACCTCCCTGGCCGACGTGGCAATCTCAGGACTGAAGGCGGATCAGCTGTCGTTCGGCAATCTCGATGGCATTGCCACTCTGCCGATCCACTCGACAGACCCGCATATCGATATTTTTGCGGATTTCCGCCATCCCAGCGTCTTGCGGATTCTGGAATCGGCTCGATTGAAGGGAGATGTCATCTTCGATCTTCCGGCCCTTGATACATCCCTGGATGCGCTGGCGCTGGCATTTCATGCCGATGCTGTCTTGATCGTCGCAAAGAGCGGACGCACGACAATTGAGGAGGTGAAGGACGTTCACAACCAGCTGCGGCGCGCCGGCGCGCCGGTGATCGGCACCGTAGTCAACAGGGTCAGGTCATGACCGCAGACCCCATGGCTTCCCCGCAAACACCTCCACAGGCGCAGGATTCCCTCGGATCTGAACAATCCACGGATGATCCGGAGGGCAGTATCTGCAAGCTCGCGATCATCATCACCTGCTTCAACTATTCGCAATTCATCAGGCGCGCGGTTGAAAGCGTCCTCTCGCAAAAGTGCCGGCAGTGCCAGATCCTCGTGATCGACGACGGCTCAACCGATGGTTCGTGGGAGGTGATCCGCGAGCTGGGGGTGCGTGCGTTTCGGCTTACAAATGGCGGTCAGCGCAGGGCCTGTCTTTTTGGCCTCGAGCAGACACAGGCACCCTTCGTCCTATTTCTGGATGCCGATGATGAGCTTCTTCCGCAGGCATTGGAGATGATCCTCGCCCACCTGGACGACGGCGTTGCGAAACTTCAGTTTCCGTTGAAGCGGATCGATGGCGACGGCAATGTCATCAGCGGCCCGATACCCGAACTCCAGGCGTTCAGAGGGCGTGAACTGGCGGGCCGGGTCTTGCGTACCGGTGTCTACGCGACCCCTCCGACCTCGGGCAATGTTTTCAGACGCGACGTGTGCGAGCTCCTGAAGGACGCAGACTATGACAGGGCTGTCGATGGCATTATTCTGTTCGCGGCTCCGTTCATCGGCGACGTGGTGAGCCTGGCGCAGCCGCTCGGTCTTTACCGGGTCCATGACCGCAACGATTCCGGCTTCGGTGACGAATTGAATACACAAGCTTTGCATCGGGATCTTCAGAGATTCGTCGCCAGGACGGAGCATCTACGCCGGATCCTGCCAGACTATGGCCATCGGTCCGGTCTCGTGTCCACCGAGCATGCCTATTTCTACCGTGAGCGGCGCTTTTATCTTGCGGTGGCGGAGGACGAACGGATTTCCTTCGCCAGCCTGTCTGGGCTTGTGGGGCGGTTGTGGCGGGACAAAAACCCGCTGCGGATGAAGGTTTCCATGACACTGTTTTTCACGGCCATCAGTCTGCTTCCCAGAGATCGCGCCCGAAAGGCGCTTGCCTATCGTCTGGGCGCCGGGACCCGCTCGACGCGCGGGCTCATTCGGGCGCTGATCTGAGCGGATTATCGATCGACCAGATCAGGTCTTCCGGCTGTAAGGGCAATCCGCATGCCCAGCCCGAACAGTGTGGCGAGGTAGGTGGCGGTACCCGCGCTCGCTACCGCGATAAGCTGTATCGCGACGGGCAGACCGGACGCCGGCATTCCCGTTCGCAGCCAGATGACGACAACTGCCATGACAGCCGCGGAAATCAGAACTTTCCAGAGGTTCCGGAGCTGCTGCCAAGGCCCCAGCCCGAACAACCGCCGTGCCTCGACAACGTAGAAAACAGCCATGACGGAAGCGACCAGGATTCGGCCAATGCTCGCTCCATGGGCTGCAAGAAGATAAAAGCCGACGGAGATCAGAACGACCCGGAAGCACAGGTCGATCGCGTTGAGCCTGAAAATGACGGAGGGACGATCGAGAGCGAGGCTCGCCGAATAGAGCGTCTGGAAATAGGGTATCGGAATGACCGAAAGGGCGAGCAGGCTGAGATAAGGAGCCGCGTCGCTCCATTGCGCTCCGAGCAGGATAGCGGTCACGAGATCTGCCGTTAGCGAGAGGCCGACGCAAACAGGAAGCGAAATCAGCATCGCGAAACGGCTTGCCTTGAGGAAAGCCGTCCTCATTCGGTCCGCATTCGAACTGATCTGCGAAAACGCAGCCATGACCGGCTGCAGCGCCGGGCCGATGATGCTCTGGGTTGGGATGACGGCGATGTCGCTTGCAACGGCGTAGCGGCCGAGCATGGCGCTGTTTCCGGCAGAGCCGATCAGGAAACGATCGAACTGCCAATTCAAGGCGGACACCAACTGCGCCGAACTGAACCAGCCGATAAAGCCCGCAAAATCCGAGAGCCGGTTCAGCGAGAACGCAGGTCTGTAAGGGGCCACGGCATAAGAAGCGACGGTGGCGACAAATGCGGTGGTCACGAAATTGACGACGATCGCCCAATAGCCGCCACCGGCAGCCACGGTGGCGACTGCGGCCGCAAAAGCGCAGAGCTTGCTGATCGTTTCGATCCCGAATGTCGGGCGGAATTCGAGCGCGCGGGCAAAATGCACCATTGCGGGGCTCATGAACCCCTTCGCGATAGGGCCGAGCGCCATGGCGGCGATCACCGGAACGAGCAGGGGATTTGCGTTCATCAGCGAATACGGCCAAGTCGCGACAAGGAAGATCACGGCGATCGCAAAACTTCTCAACACACCTAGTGTGAAGCCGGTATCAAGGTGGCTCTTATCGAGCTTCGGCAGTCGCACCAGCGCCTGGGTGACCGGGACCTCCAGAACGGTATCTATGACCACGACCAGCGCCATTGCGAGCGCCGCCAGCCCGAACTCCGCCGGGGACAACAGGCGAGCCAGGATGAGTACGTTGAAAAAGTCGATAAACCGCCCGACGAAGCGAGAAAAGACGAGCCAACTGGCTCCTTTGAGAGCTGCGAACGCAAGCATTCTTCACCATGCCTCTATCTCACTACCGGCTCCATAAACAAGGAAGCCTGCGTCGTTCGTCGTTGGTATTCTCCTCGGATGCTCTTCAACGGTTCAGTTTGGCCGAGAAGCCTCGAAGCACATGCGCCATTCCAACGGCGCGGAGCAAGGCCGGCTTCAACCGCGGAAACTCCTGCGCAATCGCTCCCTCGCGCCACAGCTGAGATTTCACGGCCATCAACTTGCGTGCCATCCCGGCTCGTGTCGCCGGTGTAACCGTCGCAATGAATTCGCCTCGCCCGAAATCAACCGATCGGGGCGCGACGCCCAAGGCGGCCATATCCGCCTTGGATGGATTTATGATCGCTTGTTTAAGTCTCAGCCAGGCCCGATCCGCATCGCGTAGAACCTGCGCGCCGCTGGAGAGACCATCGATGTAGCATAGCGCGCCGGTGAGAAGCGGATTGCCAGCGGCTGGATCGAGCCTGCCGAAGCGAATCTCTCCCGAATTGCCGATCACCATGCCGTCATATCCCATGCTGAGGGTTTTGACGGAAGGTATGGCCGGCTCAAAAAGACTCTCGATGATGTGCCAGTACCGCAGGACCACCGTCCTCGTCTTGAACGGATCGTAGAAGCGATCCTCCACCACGAGACCCGCCACATTGGTAAAATGGTCTTCGTTAAGCCCCTTATAATTGCATCGTGCAAACTGCACCGTCTCGAAACGATGCTCCGGTAGCCCGGCGGACAGAAGCCTCTGGGTGCTGCCGTAAAGTCCGGTGTCACAGAGGATAATACGTTTGGCATCACCTGCGATTTGCCCGACATGGATCTTGAAGCAGTCATTCTGACTGTCGATGTCTTGCGCGACAGCGCTGCCGGCAGTCGTATCGAGCATGTCGAAAAAGCGGCTCGCATCGAAAGCCTGCTGCCACTCGTCGGGTAGATCATAAGAACCGTTGCCGAGCGCATGTGCAACGGCGGCGAAACTTGCGCATTCGAATTCCCGCGCAAGCTCATCGAGGACAGCCGGGCTTCTGGTCGCCACCGCTGAGCGGGCAGCAATCAGGCGCGAAATCAGGATGTTCTCGCGATTTAACGAAAGAGGCAGGTCGAGCACGGATTGGAAACGTTCGAAAGCCTCCCGTATGCCAAGTCCCCCGCGCGCACAAAAAAGCATCGTCGCATCACGGTCCGAGCTCACCTGCTGCCCATATAGCCATAAAAAGAGACAGAATTCTGCGACGATCGGACCGAATACATGCTCCCCGAAGTGAGCCTGATCGCCCATTGGGGGTATGGCCCGGCGGGAAGCCGATCCACTTCTGACTTGCCGCAACCCTTCTGCCAGGGCTCCATTGCCTCTTGAAACGAGCCGCTTGAGGCGGTTCTTCGGCATATGGATGGTCTGTATCCCCATGCTCTTTGGTACGAGGCAATCGGCAAGGAGGTCGTCGCCGATGTGCAGGGTGCGCGAAGCGTCCACCCTTTCAGCCTTTAGAACCAGGGAAAACAGATCGCCCTGTCGCTTGCTGGCCTTCAGGTCCGCGCTTGAATAGATCTCGTCCACGAGGCCGGGGCCGTGAAAATGGTCGATGAGTTCGCCGACTTTTTCACCGGACAGCCCCGTATCGGTGATCGCCACCACCCTCACACCGGCTTGACGATGGCGCCTCAACAGCATGGCGAAATCGCCATTCGCAAAAAGCGCCCGCTTTTCGATCTCGATCTCGATAGCGAGCCGCTTCTCTATTACGGAGCGCGACAGCCCGAGAATGGCGACTTGGCGGCGGATGACATCGGAAAGGCACACCTCGCCCCGGCCGCCGCCCATGTTCAGGGCACGGTAGGCCATCTTTTCGGCAAGCAGTCTGACCCGGATCAGTTCGTCGGGGGCCATGGGCGAACCCTGGCCTTGCAGAAAGCGGGCAAACGTCTTTTCACCCGCAATGATGCGCGACCGCTGGGACAGGCCATTGCGCAATAAGAGGGTATCGAACACGTCTGTCGTAATCAGCTCTATGGAATGAAGGGGTCGATTGAGATCATCGAGGCTCCAGCGCGGCATCTAGCATTCCCCTCGCAAGTTTTACCGGAACCGGCGCGCCTTCACGGGTCAGCGCCAATCCAAAATCCCTGACAGAAGTTTCCCCCGAACGCATCCGCAGAAGACGGAGGCATCCGTGCCGATGGCGGAGTATAACAGACATAGACAAATGCCTTCAAGCTAAATTACTATATACCAATTAGTATATCTGCTAAAAATATAATCAATCCGGTATTTATTTGAGCAATAACGTGGATACTATGCTATAAATTGAATTTCTCGCACGGTAATAACTCGGAAGTACTAAATCAAATGGTGGAGACCCGCATGCAGGAGGCGAACTTCCCTACCCCGCAAGAGGCAGCGGACCTTGAGTATGATGCCATTGTTTTGGGAGCGGGGGTTAGCGGTCTCGTTTCGGCTGCCGTGCTGGCCAACCAGGGATGTCAGCAAATCCTGATTGTCGATGAATACGGCCACATCGGCGGAAACCACATGGACTGGTCGACGAATGGATACACGTTCGACATAGGAAGCCTGATTTTCCAGGACGATTCCCCGTTGCTGACGCATTTTCCCGAACTCCTCTCTCTCTATGTGCCGATTGAGCCTCGCTGGGGTCGGTTGAACCCCCAAAAAATGGTCACGGACTATCCGATTTCGCTGCGGGACGATATTTTTCGCGCCGGCGCCAAAGGGATGATGCGCATCTTCGGGTCGGTATTCTATGCACGCCTGTTCCAGCGCAAAATGCGCAATGCAAGAGACTTTTCACGCTACTGGATCGGCGCCGAGCTTCTCCGGCGGTCCGGCCTGGAATCCTATATGCGAAGGTTTTACGGGATCGCGCTCGATCAGATCGACATCGACCTGGCGAAAAAAAGGATGTTGTGGATCAGCGAACATGCCTCGCTGGGCAACCTCGCGCATCGCTTTTTCCGTCGCAGGCGCCAGGGTCCAACCAATAAACAGCTCGCCCGCCCCAAATCCGGATTTGCGCCGCTTTACCGGCTCGCTCAACAAAACCTGGAGAAACGAGGCGTGCAATTCGCGCTGGGCGTCAAACCGGTCGCTATCGATCGGTTGGAGAACGGCTTTCAATTGAGGCTGGAGGACCGCGTGATTACCGCAGGTCGGCTGTTTTCGACGATCCCGATCGAGCGGGTGCAGGCCCTGTGCGCCATCGAGCGGCAGCACGTTCTCAATACCACTACCCTGATCAGCCTCTATTTCAGCTTTAGCGGAGAGCGTGGTTTTCAGCAGCCTATCGTCTACAATTTCTCGCATGATGGCGCATGGAAGCGCTTGACGGTCTATTCCGACTTCTACGGCCAGGCTCATGGGCGGGAATATTTCGCCGTCGAAGTCGTTGCCGACCGACCGGACAGCCCGGTTGAGATGGCCGAATTGGACTTTCGCGCGCATGTTTCGGCGAACGGGCTGTTTCGAGGGGATCTGAAACTCGAAGGCGCCCAGGTCCTGACCAATGCCTATCCCGTCTACAGCCGGGACGCCGCCCGCCAGGCGGAAGAGGCCATCGCTGCGCTGCGTGCGTTTGGAATACAGTCCTACGGACGCCACGGCGGGTTCAACTACCAGCCGACAGCACGTGTCTCCACCCTCGATGCGGAAGCTGCTCTCGGTTTCGAGCGGAAGGCCTCTCAGCCGCCGGGAGCGATCGAAGCTTCTCCTCAGACGGAGCCGGCGCCCTCGCCGCTTCTGATATCCTCTCCCACAATTCCGTGAGCCCACCATGCGGATCATGCATGTTCTTAACCACACCAGGCGATTGAACGGCAATGTGCATGCGGCTGTCGACCTCGCCTGCGCTCAAGCAAAGCTCGGCAACACTGTCTGCATGGCAAGCGGTGGAGGCGATTTCGACGGATTGCTTGCCCGCGACAGGGTAGAAACGGTCTTCGTCGATCAGCAGAGAAAGCCTCTCACCGTACTCAAGTCACTTTGGGCGCTGCGACGCCTCATCCGCGACTGGAAGCCGGATATCGTCCATGCACATATGATGACCAGCGCTGTTCTCTCGGTCCCCGCCTGTCGTTTATCATCGACGCCACTTATTACTACGGTTCACAATGCATTCGAAAAAAGCGCCGTGCTGATGGGGCTTGGCACATGCGTGATTGCCGTTAGCGAAGCCGTCGGGAAATCGATGCAGAAGCGCGGCATAGCGGCATCGAAACTGCACGTCGTCCTCAATGGTACAATCGGATCGGCTCGGTTCGAAGGGCGTGACAGGACGCCTGCGGCCCTTCGCAGTCCCAGTATCCTTTTCGTCGGAGGGCTGCATCCCAGAAAAGGATTGCCTGATCTGCTGGAAGCCTTCCGCCTGGCGCACAAGGAATATCCCGGAAGCCACCTTTACATCGTCGGCGGCGGCCCCTTCGAAGCCGCCTACCGGCAATTGGCTGGCGAAACGGGTTGCGCAAGCGCCATCACGTTTGTCGGCCCCATCGACGAACCCTTTCCCTACATGTTGGGCGCCGACATCTTTGTGCTTCCTTCCCATGCCGACCCTGCTCCGCTCGTCCTGCCGGAAGCGCGTGAGGCGGCCTGTGCGGTGATCGGCACGGACGTGGATGGCATCCCGCAGCTGCTCGGTTTCGGCGAGGCCGGAATCCTTGTCCCACCGCGCGATCCGCAAGCCCTGGCAGCCGTTCTCTGCGACCTGCTGGCGGATCCCGCTCGGCTGGATATGTGGAAGGCGAAGAGCCAGCTGCATATCAACAATCTGACGATCGAGCGCGTCGCCCGCGAGACGCTCGGCGTCTACAGGTCTGCCCTGTCGCCTGGAGCCGAGGTCGTCCCGGCCTAGTCGGCGACGGGAAGTATCGGATTAACCGCGGCCGAGCTGCCGCTTCAGGTAACTGTCGGCGTGCGGATCGGCATAATGGAACAGAGCCGTCGCCCGCACGGCGCCTTCGTCGACTGGCTCATTCGTGTGAATGCTGCGATAGCCCCAGAAGAGATAGAGATTGCCCGGAACCAACGACACATGCTTCATGCCCTTTCCACCTGATGCGCGATTGCGCAGGATGCGTTGAGTGAGCGCATTGTCGAGAATCGCTTTGTCGGTGAGATTAAAGAGGTAATTCGATCGGATTGCGCGGGTATTGGGGATGATCAGGAAGTCGCCGCGCCTGCCGAATTTCGGGATTTCGATCGGTAGCAGCGCCGTAATGGCGTAGGAATCATAGTGAAATATCAAAGAGTGCTCCGTCACGCTTTTACCCGTAAGGCAGCGAAGAATCTGATGGAATTTAACGTCAGGCGCAGGCCGGCCTAGACCGATGGAATAGAGGCGGGAAAAAAGAGCCTTGAATTCCGGGGAATTGCCGAGGTCGTCGAGGCCCGATCCCGTAAGCTCATCGCTTTTCAGCGAAATCGTCTGGCGGCCCTTACCCATGATCGCGGAGGCAACAAAATTTTGCATCTGGCTGAGATCTTCGGCTGCCAGGAAGTTGGGAGAGCAAAAAATTCCGTCTTTGTCGATCTGCTGAGCAATACCGCGAACGTCCCCATTCGATAGCGTAGATAGCCAATATTTGGCGTTGCTGAGATAAGACATGGCAGGCTCCGTATCAGCGCGTGGTTCTGTTCCTGGAACGCATCAGGAAACGCTCAGGTCAGGCGATCAACAGGATCTGTCCGGAAAACCGTGCCGACTTGGCGCGGCGGCTGAAACTGCCCTGCTCCCTGCTGTCGATGCCGTCCGGCAACAAAGGGCCGGACCGGCGGTCGAGACTCAATCGACCCTTCCTATGCGCAGCCGCCGCCTGGGCAAAGCGGGCACGTGATCGTCCTGGTTTCCTTGCAACAGCAGCGGCGAGGTCATCCGCTCCGGATCAAGCAACCGCCATTCCCTTTCAAGCCGCAGCCTGATGGATATCCAGATGTCGTTTGTCATAACCCACCCTTCGATCAGGATAAAAATCCATCATTCCCAAGGCATCGAACTACGATGATTTCCGCTTAGACCCGGACCAGACCGTGTAAAAGATACCCGCGAAATAGCCAGCTTGCATCAAAAGAAAGCAACCGGATGTATAACCAAAAGAAACTACAGGGTTACCTTGGTACTCATATGTAATTATACCGAAGACAATCGAAGCAATGGTCATCTGCGCCAACGCTGCTGGCGCCAGCAATTTCACCGACTTTCTCAAGAGCAAGCTCATGCGCGCCACTCGCTTCGCTGGTCTTCCTGATGTACCAACACGCTATTCAGGCCATTAACGGTTCAAGGCTTCACCGCTTCCGCCCTTCGATGAAAAGACGAGAATGCGGCTCCGCTTCGGAATTCGAAGCGAACAGCAAATCGCACCGGGAAGGAAGAAACTCTTTGTGATGATGCACTACGCCCAATGACGTAAATCCACGCCGAGGCCTGGACCGTGCCGGGGCAAGCGAGACGCCGACAGGAACTAGTCAAAATGGCTCAATTTAACGGGGCAAGGCCACAAGGCGAAAAACACAAAAAACCTTGTGCGTGGAGGCACAAGGGCATGGGTGAGAATGGGTTTGGTTGCGGGGCCTGAGCGCACGGAGACTTGTAGATTCGCCGCTCTTGAAACGATACGAAACAACGACACCTCGGCCTACGACGAAAGCCTCTAGAAAGCAGGGTGCCGTGAGACCGACTGAATAACACAATTGCGCCCGCTTCGATGGGACACGATTATCGAAGTGCGTTCACAAACAGCCGACGGAATTCCTCCGCAATAACGAACCTGACAACCGTGCAATTCGTTGTCCGCCCGGCTAGATGCCGCTCGCTGACTGCTGCAACCACCTGTCCGGCGGCCGGCCCGCTATCAGTGCAGATGGTGACATGCGCCTGCACGGTCTCAAACATTTCCGGCTTCAGCATCCAGGCGATAGCTGCCGGATCATGCAGGCAGGGGTCCTTTGAGCCGTAGTTGATCAGCAGATGCGCCGCTTCCCTGGCGACGGTGGTATCGATCGCCTGAACCTGGCGTATCATATCATCCGTCACGGTCGCCTGGCGGGTAACATCGAGGCCGATCATGGTGATCGGGATACCGCTGTCGAAGACGATAGCGGCTGCGTGCGGGTCGACGGCAAAATTGAATTCGGCGAGCGGCGTCGTATTTCCGGGGCAGAAGGCGGCGCCCCCCATGATGGTGAGGGCGCTGATGGATTGAGGCAGATCTGGATCGAGCAGCAGCGCCAGCGCCAGATTGGTCAGCGGACCGGTGGCGCAGATATGCAATCCCCGCTCCTCCCGGGCGATGCGGGAAATCTCGTTTGCCGCATGCCCATCCGCCAGCGGCATTGTCGGGAAAGGCAGCGTGCTGCCGGCAAGCCCATCTGCGCCATGCATGATGGAGGCGCGGCCACGCGAGGCCATGATGGGTCGTGCCGCACCCGAATAAACCGGAATATCTCGCCGGCCGCACAGTTCGAGGATTCGCCTTGCATTGTTGACGACGGGCTCCAGGCCAACATTGCCGGCAACGCAGGTGAGCGCGATCATGTCCAGCGCGTCGGGTCGGCCGAGCACCAGAAGCATCGCCAGCGCATCGTCGGCGCCTGGGTCGCAGTCATAGAGGAAACGCAAGGCGCTCATGTCTCGCTTCCTTGGAGCTCAGCCCTTGTCGGCGAGGAAGCGGGCGGTGTCCGGCGCCCAGCCGAAGCGCACCATTGAGCCGACCGCCACGTCGCCGGCCTGAGCGGGAGCCCGGGCGATGATTTCCTGTCTGCCGGCATCGATGATCACACGCAGTTCCGAACCGCCATAGACGGTTTCGCGCACCCGGCCCTCGCAGAAGCCTTCACCGAGCGTGATGACTTCCGGCCGAACGACGATTGCACCCTTCGTGCCATCGGCTGGAACCTCGCCGGCGATCGGCAGCGTCCCGATGGCAGTTTCGAGCGCGCCAGCTGTCACGTTGCCACGGATGATCGACGAGATGCCGATGAAATCTGCAACGAACAGGTTCTGCGGCTCGTCGTACATCTGGCGCGGCGTGCCGAGCTGGGCGATCTTGCCGTCGTTCATCAGGCAGATGCGGTCTGACAGTGCCAGCGCCTCCTGCTGGTCGTGGGTGACGAAGATGATCGTCGCCCCCGTCTCGCGGTGGATACGTTTGATCTCGATCTGCATGGCTTCGCGCAGCTTGGCATCGAGCGCGCCGAGCGGCTCGTCCATCAGGATGATCGCCGGATCGTAGACGAGGCAACGGGCCAAGGCGACGCGCTGCTGCTGGCCGCCGGAAAGCTGCGAGGGAGAGCGTGATGCTGCATGCGCGAGGCCGACCGTTTCCAGCGCGTTAGCCACCTTGGCGTCGATCTCGGCCTTCGGCAGACGGCGCATTTTTAGTGCGAAGCCGACATTTTCGGCCACTGTCATATGCGGGAAGAGCGCGTAGTTCTGGAATACGACGCCAATGTCGCGCTTGTTGACCGGTGCGAGGGTCTGATCCTTGCCGTCGATGATGACGGTGCCCGACGTCGGTTCCTGCAGGCCGCAGATGAGCTGTAAAAGCGTCGTTTTGCCGGAGCCGGAAGGTCCAAGAAGCGTGAGAAGCTCGCCCGTGCGGACTTCGAGATCGACATGATCGAGTGCGGTGGTCTGGCCGTAGAGTTTGGCAAGGCCATTCACCTGAAGCTTGATTTCCGGCGTGTTCGCAGAGGTGGCTGACATGTCGAATGTGGTTCCTTTGGTCGTGATGGGATCGGAGGCGTTTCGCATGTCAGCGCGGCCTTGCCTTTTCGGCGATGACGAAGAGTACCGTCACCACCGCCACGATGAAGACCGAGGCGGCGGCCAGGGTCGGAGAAATGCTGAGAATGATATCGTCCCACATCTGCTTTGGGAGCGTCTGCTTGACGCCCGCACCTACGAACAGCGCTATGGTAAGCTCTTCAAAGGAGTGCAGCAGGCCGAACAGGAAGGCCGCGATGGCACCGCCCTTGATCAGTGGAAGAAGGACGAGACGGATCTGCTGCCAGCCGTTCGCGCCGAGTGTTCCGGCAGCCTGCAGAAGACGCCAGTCGAAGCTCCGGAACGTGGTCAGCAGGATGACGAAAACGATCGGCATGGCCGACAGCGTATGGCCGAGAATGATGCCGGTATTGGTGGCGATCAGGCCAATCTTGGCCAGCACGTAGAACAGCGACACGCCGATGACGATATTGGGCACGATCATCGGAAGCATGAACGACAGGAAGATCAGGCCGCCGGCCTTGCGTTGTGTGCGCGCGAGGCCATAGGCGGCCATGCCCGAGATGATGGTGGCAACAACACCTGTCACGATCGCGACCACGGCTGAACGCGCGGTTGCACCCATCCACTGATCGGAGCTGAGATAGGTCTGGAACCAGCGCAACGAAAAGCTTTTCGGTGGGAACTCAAGAAAACTCGAGCCGGAAAAAGCCATCGGCGGGAATGCCAGAACCGGCACGATCATAATTGCAATCACAATCCAAACGAACGTGGTGAAGACGCGACGCCCAAGACGCGCTGGGAACAGGCTGGCAATGAAGTCGCAGACAAACGCACCGATCTCGATCAATGCGCTGCCGATGGCACCGATAACGCCGCCGCGCCTGGCTGCAGCACTATTGCCCGAGACGGCCGACATGCCGAAGAAACGATCGTAAACGGCGATGGTAATCAGCGTCACGGCGAGAAGGAGGGTCGCAAGAGCGCCGCCAAGCCGCAGGTTGAACAGCTGCTGAACCTGGGTAATCATCATCTGGCCGATCACCGTTTCGCGTGGCGAGCCCAGAAGAGCCGGCGTGATGAAGAAACCGAGGCCCATCACGAAGATGAGCAGGCCGGCAGCGGCAACGCCCGGCATGGAAAGCGGCACGAAGATGCGCCAGAAGGACTGGCTACGGCTCGCGCCCATGGTCATGGCAGCGGGGACGAGGCGGCCATCGATTGACAGCATGGTCGGCAGCATTGTGAGGATTGCGAGAGGCAGCATGGCATGCGCCATGCCGAAGATAACCGCGCCGCGGCCGTAGAGCAGGTCGAGTTGGGTATCGAAACCCATGCCGGTCAACATCTGCGCGACGATGCCCTTGCGGGCGAGCAGCACGATCCAGGCGAAGTTTTTCAGAAGCGGGCTGACCCAGAACGGTAGCAGGACCAGCCACATGGCCATGCGCCGGCGACGTTCCGGCATGCCGGCCAGCCAGACAGCGATGGGATAACCGACGAGAAGGCAGACGATGGTGACTTGGGCCGAGATGGCGAATGTGTTGGCGAGCACCTTCACGTAGACGCCGGCCGAAAACATCTGCCGATAGACGGTCAGATCGAGAGCACCGGACTTCGGATCGATGAAGGACTGCCAGATCAGTGCGCCAGCCGGCAGGATCAGCAACAGAGCCATGTAGACAAGCCCCGGCATGGTAAGCCAGAGGCTATCCGCTCGCAGGCGCTTCCGTGAGAAGGTGTCTTTGGCGGAAAGTTCAGCCATGGATGTCCCGTTTGTTGAAATGGCCCGTTCAGCTTAGCGCAGAACCGGCCATCCATTGTCAGATAAACGGCCTCGCCGAACGGCGAGACCTGAAGCTCAGGTGGTCGTTTCCGATGAAAATCAGCTCAGAATCCACTGTTCGAAGCGCTGGGTTAGTTCGTCCTGATGCTCTGCCCAATAGGCAGCATTAAGAACAGCCAGGCCCTTGATGTTGGCGGGTGCCGTTGGCAGAAGCTGAGCCTTTTCCGCGCTCAGATGCTCGTAGGCCTTCATGTTGGTCGGGCCGCAAGCCAGGATGCCCGTATAAGCTGCCTGACGTTTTGCATCCAGGCACCATTCGATGAACTTGCGGGCAAGATCGGCCTTTTTCGTGTTGCCGGCAATGGTCCACCCATCGATGTTGAACAGGCCGCCATTCCAGACGATGCCAGCCGGTGCGCCGGCATTGATGGCTGCTTGTGCGCGTGTCGACCAGGTCGACATCATGTCCAGTTCGCCATTCTGAAGAAGCTGGGTTGCATGAGCGCCCGAGGTCCACCAGATGTCGATGCTGGACTTGACCTTGTCGAGGCTCTTGAAGGCGCGAACGACGTCCAGCGGATAAAGCTTGTCGAGCGGAACACCATCAGCGAGCAATGCCATTTCCAGCGTCGTGACCGGGCTGCGCCACATGCCACGGCGGCCTTTGAAAGCTTTGGCGTTCCAGAAATCGGCCCAGCTGGTCGGAACCGTCTTCATGGTGTCCTTGCGGTAAGCCATGGCGAGCGCGAAGATCGCGACGCCGGCGAAATCGGGTTCGAACGTGTGCGGGGCGAAGTCGGCCTTGTTGGGGACCTCGATGTTAAGGGGCAACATATAGTTGTTGCCGAGCTTGCGGATGCGCAGCACGTGTTCCGGCGTCATCAGGGCGACGTCGAACAGCTTGGTGTCGGTGTCGATCGCCATCTTGTACTGCGGGATCGGATCTGGCTCGTTGGTATTGGTTTGTATGGTAACACCCGTCTCGGCGGCAAAGGTGTCATAGAAGGCAACCTTGAAACCTTCGTAAAAGGCGCCGCCCATGTCGCGTACGACCAGCGTTTCGCCGGCAAATACGCGGTTGCCCTTCAGAAGAACCGGAGCTGCAAGCGCCACTGCGGCAAGCCCGGTCGTCGTCTTCATGAAACCACGGCGTGATACATTGTTATTCATTTTTACCCTCCGGCGTTTTTATTTGGCCTTCATCAACCCTACTCTTCCTGTCGCGACGGCTTCGGTAAATTACATTTTTCCGTGCATCTGCTTTGGGACATGCGAAGCAAGCGGCCGACGGCTTGTGCAAAACCGAATACAGGCCTCGGCAAGCACTGCATCGCACAGGGCAAGCTGGGTTTCCTCGATGAATTCGTCCGGGCGGTGCCCCTGATCCATGCTGCCGGGGCCGCAAATCACCACTGGAACGTCCAGCGCCTGCGCAAACAGACCCGCCTCCGTGCCGAAGCTGACACGGCAGTCCCTGGCTCCCTTCGGCAGGCACGAGGCAAAAGCCTGCACCACCGGATGACTGCGATCGATAGAATGGCCTGGATAATTGCCGGTGATCTCGATGTCGATCGATGCCTCCTTGAAGCGATCCTTATGCGGGGCCACGGCTGCCGCGCCGGCCTTGCGGACCTGCTCGGCAAGAGCAAGCGGATCGTCGGCCGCCATCATGCGGCATTCCATCAGCAGTTCCGCTTGATCCGGCACCAGATTGACCGCGGTTCCACCCGACAGCTTGCCGACATGCACCGTGGCGTAAGGCACCGAGTAACCGGGTTCACGCGAACCACGGGCTTCGATCTCGTCCTGCAATTTCCGCAGGCCGGATACGAAGTCGGTGGCGATATGCAGCGCATTCAGTGCAAGCGGCGCTTCGGCGGAATGGCGCGGAACGCCCCGGACTTTGACGTGAAAAGCCATCTTGCCCTTGTGGCCGAGACCAAGCTGCATCGATGTCGGCTCGCCGACGACAATCAGGTCGGGCAGGATGTCCCGCCCTACGATTTCTTCAAGCATCGGCCTGACGCCGACGCAGCCGATCTCCTCATCATAGGAGATCGCAAGCCATAGCGGAGCGGCCAGGCTTCTGACATCGATTGCCTCGGCCAGCGCCACGGCGGAAGCGACAAAGCCTTTCATGTCGGTCGTGCCGCGCCCGTAAAGCCTGCCATCTTTCCGGGTCAGGCTGAAAGGAGGAACGGTCCAGTCCTGCCTGGCGACGGGCACCACGTCGACATGCCCCGAGAGCATCAGCCCTCCCGGCACATCAGGCCCCAGACGCACCAGAAGTGCCGCCTTTTGCCCGCTCATGTCGTAGAAACGCTCGCAGACGGCACCCGCATTCGCCAGCGTCGCTTCAATCTCCTCGATCAGCGGCAGGTTCGTCTCGGAACTGACCGTGGGATGAGCGACCAGGCGCTCCAGCCAATCCTCAGTCGAGGTCACAGTTTTGACTCCGCTCCGTCCATCGCCGCGTTGATTTCGGAGATCAGTCCGGCAACCTCGGCCTCCGGAATGGAGACACGAAGACGTCGTTCGAGCGAGGTGAAGATGCCGAAGAACGAATTCGAGCAGTGGTTGAGCATGCGCATCGCATCCTCTTTCGAAATATTGCAGCGGTTTGTCAGATAGGCGCAGATGTGCTCGCAGGCGATGGCATTCGGCAGGACGTAGGCTGGCTGGGTATCGTAGGCGATGCGACGGAACGGCAGGACCGAAGGCTTGATCGTCAGATCGGCGACAAGCTTTGGATCGCGCGAAGAGGCGCCGACGACCAACCGGGCTTCGACGCCTTCCAGCACCCAGCGTCCGAGCGCCGGATCCCAGATTGCCAGATCCGAACCCTTGATGATGATTTCGACCCGCTTACTTTCGCCCGGCGCCAGCACCGGCTTGGCAAAACCCTTGAGCTCCTGCGGCGAACGCTTCAGCCGCTTGCCCGGCGCCTGCAGATAAAGCTGCGCGACTTCGGCACCGGTCCGGTCACCCGTATTGGTGACGGTGAAGGCGACGGTGATCGCGTCTTGAAGCCCAATCTGGGGCGATGAAAACGTCAGGTCGGAATAGGCAAAGCTGGTATAGCTCAAGCCGTAGCCGAAGGGGAACAGCGGCTCGATTTCGCGCAGATCGTAGGCGCGATAGCCGACATGAATGCCCTCGCCATAGATGTGCCGGCCGTTTTCACCCGGATAATGCAGGAAGCCGGGCACGTCGGCCAGGCGCTTCGGGAAGGTGACGGACAACTTTCCGGATGGATTGACCCTGCCGGTCAGCACGTCGGCGACGGCCCCGCCCATGGCCTGGCCGGAATAGAAGGTGACGAGTACCGCCTTCACCGCATCGACCCACGGCATTTCCACCGCATCCGGGCAGGCGATCACCACCGCCACTTTTTCCGAGGCCGCCCCGAGGGCCGCGATCATCGCATCCTGACCGGGGCCGAGCGCCAGCGTGGTCCGGTCGGAACCTTCACCGTCATATGCGCCCTCGGTCGAGGTGTAGACCAGAACTAGGTCCGCCTTGGCCGCAAGCGCCAGTGTTTCGGCATCGGCTTCCTCGCGGAACGTCAGGACGTGGTTTGTTCCCAGGGCCTGTTCCAGTTGCCCCAGCGGCTGGTCGACCATGGTCGGGATCGTCGTGGCGCAACCCGAACCCTGGATGACCGGAGTGCCGGCATCGCGGCCGACAACCAGAATGTTCTTCATGTCGGGCCGGATCGGCAGCAGACCTTCGTTGCGCACGAGAACCATCGAGGCTGCGGCCATCGCGCGCGCTTCGGCATGGTGTTCCTCGGCAGTATAGACCGGCAGCGGCTGGCTTGCGCCTGCGTTGCAGCGCTCGATCACCTCCAGCATGCGCCAGCACGACAGGTTCGCCACCTCGACCGGAACAGCGCCGCTGTCGAGCGCCGCAAGAAGATCCGCCTTGCGACGCGGGCTTTCCGGCATATCGAGATCACCACCAGCCATCAGCGAGACTGGACGGTTCTTGATGCCGTGCCAGTCCGAAACGACCACGCCGTCAAAGCCCCATTCGTCGCGCAGGACCCCATTGAGGAGCCATGGGTCCTGCGATGCCTGCACGCCGTTCAGGCGGTTATAGGAGGACATAATCGTCCAGGGTTTGGACTGCTTGATGGCGATCTCGAAACCCTTGAGGTAAATTTCCCGCAGCGCCCGCTCTTCAACGACGCTGTCCATCGTGGTGCGTTCGACTTCGGAATTGTTGCAGGCGAAATGCTTGAGCGAGGTGCCGACGCCCTGGGACTGGATGCCCTCGATGACCGCCGCCGAGAGCTTGCCGGTGACCAGTGGATCTTCCGAGTAATATTCATAGGAACGGCCGGCAAGCGGCGTGCGGCGCAGGTTGATGCCGGGGCCGAGCAGCAGATGGACGCCCATGGCGCGGCATTCCTGGCCGAGCAACACGCCAAGCCGCTGCATCAGACCCTCATCCCAGCTGTTACCCATGGCTGAACCGTTGGGGAAGCAGGTCGCCGGCTTCATTTCGCCCCAGGCGATGGCGACGTCGCTGGCGCGCTGGTTCACCACCGACAGGAAGGCATCGAGGTCCATGCCGCCGCGTTCATCGCTGTCGATCTGCGGGATCGAATAACGTACGCCGTAGGTGCCATCGGTCATGACGATCGGCTTGATGCAGTAAGCGGGAACCGCCGCAGTTTTCCACATTCCGAAACCGGAAAGCAGATCGGCCTTTTCCTGGTTGGTCATCGCATCGACGATTGAAGCGATCGTCTGGTCCGCGGACCGGTTCTTCTCTAACATACTGGACTCCGTGATGCGGCACTCACCGCACTGGCCGGGCGGCGTTTGGCACGCACCCTGTCAGCCGACGATCAAAAAGAAAAATAGGATATTCGGAACTGGTGCTTTGAAAAAAGCGAGCCTAGCTCTGCCCCGTCCGACGCAGGTTGAGAATCGGAGCTTCCATGCCGGGCACGTAACTGTCGGAAATCAGCTGGCTGCAGTGCTCCTCGAAAGTCCGCACCAGCCGGGTGGAGACTTGCTGGCCTACGCGGATCAGGCCAATGCGCATCGGCTTGTGATCACCCGACAGACGGAGGCCAACAAGCCCCCGGCCATCCAGCGCCGCCTTGTTCTTGGGCCGGACGTTGGCAAGCGTATAACCATACCGGCTGGCGACCATCGTGCGGATGACTTCCTGATGCTGGATCTGAGCAACAATATTCGGGTTGGCACCGGCAGCCGCAAAAAGCCCCAAGAAATAATCCCGGGATAGCGGCAGATCGAGCAAGATGAACTCGTGTGCTTCCAATTCGGCAAGCGAGATCGCCGAGCGCTCCGCCAGTGGATCGGTCTCGGCGACCTGAACATAAGGCGGCAGTTCAGCAAGCGGGGTAAACTCGAAGCCTTCGGGAACCGACAGATCGTAAGAAAGTGCAATATCCAGTTCAGCACGCTCCAGCCGCGTCAGCAGCGTACGATGATCCGCGACAGTCGGCCGGACCGTTACGCCGGGATAGGCAGCCTTGAAGCTCTGGCTGACTTCCGGCAGCAACATGGGCGCAAAGGTCAAAAGGCAGCCGAGCGACAGAGTTCCGCGAATCTGGTCTGTCGCTTCGGACGCCGCCGTATAGAGGTTCTGGGCCTGCTCGATCACTGCCTTGGCTTGGAGCAGCAGTTTCTGGCCGGCCGGTGTCAGTGACAGACCCTGTGCGTGGCGCCGCAGGAAAAGCTGGGTGTTAAGCTCGATTTCGAGCTGCGAGATCGCGGTGGAGATGGAGGGTTGCGAAACACGGATGCGATCCGATGCAAGCGTGATGGAACCGGCCTCGGCGGTGGCAATGAAATATTCGAGCTGACGCAGTGTGAAACGCATTTCAGGCCCCGATGCCAAATGTCACGCCCGAAGGCCGACGGGTAAGCCCATGCCAATGCGAAGGGATGGAGGCCAGCTTATTATTTGCGCTTTTCCTAAATGTAAATGTTCTCCTGCAGCCTGACTTGGCAACAGCGCTTCGCCGCGCCGCATTGCCCTGCTTTCGCCAATCCTAACCAGTGCTGCAACAAATCGTAATTTTCCGAATGCCAACCGTTCGATAGAGCGGAACCATAGCTGACGCCGTTCGGCGGGTCTTGGCGAAACAGAAAAGGGCGAGTGCATGTCAGTCGAGAAGATCCACACGTTGATTGTCGGCGCCGGCCAGGCAGGTGTGGCCATGAGCGAACACTTGAGCCGCAACAGCGTCGACTACATCGTGCTGGAGCGCGGCCGCATTGCCGAACGCTGGCGTTCGATGCGCTGGGATTCGCTCGTTGCCAACGGTCCCGCCTGGCACGACCGCTTTCCCGGAATGGATTTTCCCGGCCACCCGGATGCGTTCGTGCCCAAGGATGGCATCGCCGATTATTTCGAAGCCTATGCCGACATGCACAAGGCACCGATCCGCTGCGGTGTCGAAGTCACCAAGGTCGAACGGCTTGAAGACCGCCCCGGCTTCAGCGTCGAAACATCCGACGGCGCGATCGAAGCCCTCAACGTCGTCGTCGCCACCGGGCCATTCCAGAGCCCGAGCATTCCGCCGATCGTGCCCGCGGATACCGGCGTTACGCAGATGCATTCGAGCGAGTACCGTAATCCCTCCCAGCTTGCAGACGGAACCGTGCTGGTCGTCGGTGCGGGTTCGTCTGGCGTCCAGATTGCCGAGGAGCTGATGCTTTCCGGCCGCAAGGTCTACCTATCCATCGGCCCGCATGACCGCCCTCCCCGCGCCTATCGCGGCCGCGATTTCGTCTGGTGGCTCGGTGTTCTCGATAAATGGGACGCACAGGCGCAGGCTCCCGGCTCGGAGCATGTGACCATCGCCGTCAGCGGTGCGCACGGCGGCAAGACAATCGACTTCCGCCGCCTGGCATCGCAGGGCATGGTGCTTGCCGGCATGACCGCCGCATACCGTGAGGGATCGGTTTCCTTTGCCGACGATCTTGCACGCAACCTCGATCGCGGCGACCAGAATTACCTGTCGCTGCTCGACGAGGCAGACGCTTTTGTCGCCCGCAACGGTCTCGATCTTCCGCAGGAGCCGGATGCGCGTATCCTCGGGCCTGAAGTCGACTGTGTCACCAACCCGCTGCGCGAGTTGAACCTGTGCGACGCCGGTGTCACCACCATCATCTGGGCAACGGGCTTTGTCTCGGACTATAGCTGGCTGAAGGTCGATGCCTTCGACGCGGCCGGCCGCCCCAAACACCAGCGCGGCGTCTCGGCAGAAAAAGGCATCTATTTCCTCGGCCTCCCGTGGCTCTCCGGGCGCGGCTCCAGCTTCATCTGGGGTGTCTGGCACGACGCCAAATACGTGGCCGACCACATCCTCATCCAGGACAATTACCTCGCCTACGCGCCGAAATCCTGATGGACCGGCAGAGACCTGCCGGCATCCTGCATGAACCATCCGATGGAGAAGAGAATGGCACATACGCGCATTCGCAAGTTCAACACCAAGGAAACCTATCCCGAGCAGAAGCTCGACAACGACCTCTGCCAGGCGGTTGTTGCTCGCGGCACGATGATCTTTCTGCGTGGCCAGTGCCCGCAGGACCTCGACACCGCCAGGAATATCGACAGCCATGATCCGGTCGGGCAGACGCACAAGGTGATGCAGAACATTCGCCAACTGGTGCAGGAAGCCGGCGGCCAAATGGAACATGTGACAAAGCTAGTTGTCTATCTGACCGACGTTCGCCACCGCGAGGCCGTCTACCGGACCATGGGCGAATATATCAAAGGCGTCTTCCCGGTCTGCACCGGACTCGTCGTCGTGGCGCTGGCACGGCCGGAATGGCTTGTGGAGATCGACGCGACGGCCGTCATTCCGGACTGATAGTTTTTCAAAGCGTTCAGCAGGCATCTACCGGCCGACGCACGCTGCAGACCGGAAACGTTATCCCGCCGTCCTGACACAGGAGTTCCCATGACCTTCTCCATCGTCGCTCGCTGTGAGCAGACCGGCCAGTTCGGTGTGGCGATTTCGTCTTCGTCGCCTGCGGTCGCCTCTCGCTGCGCCTGGGCTCGTGCCGGCATCGGCGCGGTTGCGACCCAGAACGTCACCAATCCCGCACTCGGACCAAGGATGCTGGACGAACTTGCAAAGGGTGCAAGCGCGGCGGACGCCGTGACCTCGGCGCAACAGAGCGATGATTTTCCAGACTATCGCCAGTTGCTGGCGGTGGATGCGCACGGCGGGACCGCTATTCATTCAGGCCGCAACGTTCTCGGAACCTGGACCTCCGCAGTCGGTCACCAATGTGTTGCCGCCGGCAACCTTCTGGCCAATGACGGCGTGCCGAAGGTGATGATCGACGCGTTCGAGGCCACTTCGGGTACTTTGGGTGACCGCCTCATCACCGCGCTCAGAGCGGCTGTCGATGCGGGCGGCGAAACCGGCCCGGTCCGGTCGGCGGGCCTGCTGATTGTCGACAAGGAAACCTGGCCCTATGCCGAACTCCGGATCGATTGGCTGGACGATGGCTGCCCGATCGCAGCAGTGGCGCGGGCGTGGGACGTCTACAAGCCGCAGGCCGGGGATTACGTGACGCGGGCCCTTAACCCGCTGGCCGCTCCATCATACGGCGTACCGGGCGACGAATGACGACGATCCTGTCGGGTATTCCTTCTGGGCGAGGCATATGAACCTCCGGTCTTATTCCTTTGCTCTTGCTCTTGATGGGATCGAGCCGCTGGCCCGCTAAACGTCATGTTTTATTGCCGAGGCTCCGGACGTGTTGGCGGATATCGGACGTCTGCGTTTCGGTCCGAAAATCGTGCTATTTGCCGACCGCAGTCTTCCGGTCGGTCTTGTCCATCATTAGCCGCGTTGTTTCGAATGCCGCCTTCTTTCGCAAATAGCCACGAAATTTGCCTACAGGAATTCGGTTTTGGACAAGCTCATGGTCGCAACTGACCCGAGTGCAAACGAGTGATCTGTTAATCACTGAAGGAAAGCGGCCGTAGATCCGCACAAACACAAAGGCGCGTCCGGCGTCGCTACCTCAACAGCATTATCAGCCCACGACCTGGCCTCTCTCAAGAAGTCGGCCCCGTCGCGGTATCCGGAAATTCAAGGGAACGTCACTACATAAATCTGGAGGGATAAAGCATGTCGACTACAGACAGACTGCGAAGCGTAGATCCGGCGGTATTCTGGCCGGCCCTAGCGATAACAGCCGGGTTCATCTCATGGGGAGCATTGGCCCCGGATAGCCTCGCCTCGGTCACCCAGGCCACGCTTTCGGCGATCATCAACGGTTTCGGATGGGGCTTTGTTGTCTCGACCGCGTTGTTCCTGGTCTTTGCCGGCTTCCTGGCGATCAGCCGTTTTGGCAAGATCAGGCTTGGGGCTGATGACGAGCTTCCGGAATTCCGGACGGTTTCATGGGTATGCATGATGTTCAGTGTCGGCATGGGCATCGGCCTGATGTTCTGGGGCGTAGCCGAGCCGGTTTTCCATTTTGGCGCCCCGCCTCACGGGCTGGCGGTCGCGCAATCCAAGGAAGCCGCTCTGCTTGCGATGAAATATTCCTATTTTCACTGGGCCCTGCACCCTTGGGCCATCTATGCGATTGTCGGTCTGGCAATCGCCTACTTTACCTATCGCAAGGGCTTGCCCATCCTGATTTCAAGCGCGTTCACCCCCCTGCTGGGCAAGGCGGTGAATGGACCGATCGGTAAAACGATTGATATTCTCGCCGTCATCGCCACACTGTTCGGCACGGCGACGTCGCTTGGACTTGGTGCACAGCAGATCAACAGCGGTCTGAATTTCCTCTGGGGGACTGGTGAAGGGACCGGCATTGCCCTTGCGATCATCGCGGTGCTGTCGATGCTGTTTATCCTGTCGGCAGTGTCCGGGGTGGGCAGGGGCGTACAATTCCTGAGCAACATGAATATGGTGGTAGCCGCCGCGTTGCTGGTGTTCCTGGCCATCGTTGGACCGACCATCTTCATCCTCAACACCTTCACCGAAGCGCTCGGCGACTACCTGGCCGATCTCGTCACAATGTCGTTCCGCACCGCCGCCTTCAGCGACGGCAAGTGGCTGGGGAGTTGGACGATCTTCTACTGGGCCTGGTGGGTGTCCTGGGCGCCTTTCGTCGGCGTCTTTATCGCGCGCATCTCAAAAGGGCGCACCATCCGCGAATTTGTCATTGGCGTTCTGCTCATTCCGAGCGGCGTAACCTTCCTTTGGTTCACCATCATGGGTGGTACGGCGCTGCATTCGGAACTGATGGGGGCTGGTGGACTTGTCGAGGCGGTCAACAATCAGGGTGCCGCCATCTCACTGTTTGCGCTACTCGAACAATATCCGGGAACTGCGGTCACTTCGTTCCTCGCGATATTCCTTGTTGCGATCTTCTTCATCTCGGGAGCAGATGCCGCCTCGATTGTGATGGGCATGCTGTCGTCTCACGGCGCACTTGAGCCTGCACGTGGCGTCGTCGTCCTCTGGGGCGTCCTTGCCGGCGCGTCGGCCTGCGTGTTGCTGGTGATGGGAGGTTTGCAAGGCCTGCAGACCGCGTCGATCATTGCGGCAGCACCCTTCCTCGTCGTTATGGTCGGGTTGTGCATCTCCCTATGGATCGCGCTGTTGGACGACCTCGAAGGGCGCAGCAAACTGGCCCCACCCCTGCCCGAAGGCCCGCCTTTAGGCGAAGCACTCGCGGCTCAGTAGGTCACCGCGTTGTCACCCAAGCAACCAACCAATCGCACCCTAAACTGAGTTTCAGGTGCGATTGGCAGGAAGCGTGCGCGGGTTAAATTCACCCCCTGCCACGTTTTTATCCTGACCCCACGCGAGGCATTGCTTACAATGACCACGATGCTCAAGCCGTCGAAGACCACATCCGCGAAACCGAACGCACCCGGCTGCGTGCACTGGTGGCCGCCGATGTGCCTGCAGCCAAGCTGTGAATAGGCATCATGCAATGACCCCGGTTACTTGAGCAATAACAATTATTTAACCCGGCGATCGGCACCGGGACCCCACATGCAATCTTCAATGATGAGCGCTCGGGCATCCCGCCAACCAGGATGCTAGGGGAGAACGGATCGCGCTTAAAAGGAACATCGAGCGAGAAGATGTTGTACTCGATCACTTGCCGTGAACAGAGACCTCTATCAAGCGACGGTGCGCTTCGATCACCGGCTCGAGTAGGCTCCGTGAAACCTCCGTCGGAAGATCGAGCCTGGTATGGCAGCTCCAGTTGACCCCTAGGCAGGCGAAAGCCTTCTTGTAACCTTTCTGTACGATCGTGGATAATTCGCCCGCTTCCGATAATACGCGCTGCGGATCGTCCAATCCTGGCAAACCGGCAAAAGCTGCCCCTGCCGCTTCGTGCAAAGCGGGCGTCGCCATGCAAATGCGGTTGAAATCCGCAACGTCAAGCATTCGACCACCACGAATTTCTGTTCGAGCGCGAGACGCTAATCCCGCGCCAAAATGTGCCCAAACATCTGTCTTATCGGGTGCGGGCGCCAAGTCTAACACCGCGTGAGTCCCTGCAAACCTCAGCTCATGGGCTCCGCTGTTCATCAAGAACAAGGAGTGCGCGGGAAACGCTCTTGGCAGCCACCGCGCGATCTCAAGAAAACCTGCCGTACCAGCGCCGCGTTCGACCGAGCATGTGAAGAAACCAGATCGAGGAGTGGACAACACAATCCATCGATCGCCACGAGCCATCCGCGCAACCAACGTTGGACTATCGCCTGTTTCCACGTCTCCAGTTAGGTAGAGCCTTACAGGTTGTCCGGCAGCAGCCATCGCCGCGTAGCAAGGCAAATCAAGCGGACGGCCAATGGCCACAGGCAACGGAACGAACGGCCGGTCCGCATAAGAGTTCAGGCCGACAATCTCACCGGTCGGGCCGAACGGCAAAATGATCGCAGCCAGAGCGTCGGCTTTTGTAACCGCTTCCAAGAGTGGCCCAACGACTGACGTCCAGATCGCGGCATGACGACCATAGGGCAGCAGAATGACGGCAATGCGGCCTGCCGCTCTTTGTGCGTCATAAAGGCTATGAACCATTGCCAATCGCCCCTCCACGCCATGATCCGGCGTTGGGAAAACAACGGGCTGAGGGTAGACCTCAACCGAGGAACCCTGGCCTACCAGCTCACATCGACGCGACCGAAATGTCGGCACAGGAACGGGTGTCGTCTCCAGCTGATATCCAGCCTTGGAAAGCTCGCCCGCGACCCAGCTTGCTGTGGCGTGATCCCCAGCACTGCCGGCCGCCTTGTCCCCGAAGCCGGCGTGCGTGAGAAGATCATCCCACAAGCGATTGCCATCCAACATCACTCGCATTGCCTCACTTGTACATTACTGTCGCACGCTTGAGCATTTCGGCTCGAACCGTTGCGTCCTCCTGCGTGCCGAGCAACGGAGCTTGCAAAAAATCTTTGACGTTAGGAGGATACCGATCCTCAAGACCGGCAACCGTCGGGCGCCGTGCGGAACCTGCATAAATGAGTTGGGCTTTGTCAGAGAGGAAGAAATTCAAGAGCACTCGGGCAGCATTGGGATGTGGCGCGTTCTTAACAACGGCTCCATCGAAGTTGCCATAAACAAGACCCTCGGACGGAAGAATGACTTCAAGAGGCAAACCCTTGTTCAGCAGCGTATCGGGCAGAATGAAGGGAATGTAGATCGGGTACTCACCGCGCGCGACACGACGAGGGCTGTCTCGAATTTCACGAGTGAAGGCGGGCTTGTTTTCAGCAAGGCGCTTTTGATAATCCTCGCCGAGTTTGTCGTAGGTTACCGCAAAAAATAGGCCGCCGCCTCCAACGGAGCGAAAATCGTCGGATAGGATCTTGCCCTTCCAAGCAGGATCCGCGAGATCCGCCCAGCTTTTCGGGCGTTTCTCCTTCGGCATTGAAGCATTGACCACGATACCCATGCTTTGCGAAAAGATCGGCAGCCTCAGCTCGCTTCCTGCAAAGTCGGGCGCTAGCCGAGTTGCATTGGGTATAGCGCCGTGTTTATCGAGCACGCCCATCGCCTCGAGCGACACGGAACCTCCGCTGAAGGACATGTCCGCGACACCTCGGTTGGTCGCCAGTTCGAGGCGCAGTTTCTCAAATAACTCGCTCCCTCGAAGTTCGAGCTTCAGCGCCTTGATCCCGTATTCGTCCGTGAATGCAGACAAAATCTCGTCAAGCTGAGGAACGCCGACCTGCGACGTGTACAGCGTGACAGTTCCTTCCTTCTTCGCTGCCTTGACAACGTCCTCCCAGGGTTGTTGAGCATGGGCAACAGTCGCTAAACCTATGGCAAGGCTGGCCAGGGCAAAGCTCCTCAACATTTTCGAAATCATCACGTCCTCCTCAAGATGATGCGTCTGCACGATTGAACAACAGGACAGCCAAGTTGTTTATCTGGATGGTGCTTTCGGCTGATTTCTTCCAGCGCGGCTTCTGGATTGTCGGCATAACCATCGGTCTTCTGCAGAAATACGTTTTGCGAACGAAGTGTCGCTCGCAGCTCTTTAAGTTCTGGGTATCTCCTTCACCGACAGGTTCCGTTCGTTCTTGGCATCCTCCCGAGTCTGCCGTCGTCTACGACACCTCAACCTTACGAACGCCAGATAGCTTCGAGAAGGCAGCAATATGCCAAGAGTGTTTTCGCGAAGACAGAAAGATCCGGATTCGAGTCCCGCTATGTCGCCGGTGAGGTAGCTCTCAGCGTTGCGGATTTGAGAAAGATGTTTCACTCACTAAGGCTGTTTACTCCGAACCGGGAGCCGGTAACCTGACCGCGAGACTGGGAGGCAAGACGTGGAGAACAATGAACTCGTTGCGGTGCGGCTTCTGGACCGACCCATCATCGTGCCCGCCATGTCGCCGCGGATCGGGACTAACATCAATGGACCGAGCCTGATCAGGGTCCCTTCTTGGGTAGAGCGCCCCCTTGGACGTTACTATCTCTATTTTGCCCATCATCGAGGAGATCATATCCGCCTTGCATATGCAGATCGTCTGACAGGCCCGTGGATTATCTACGAGGACGGAACACTTCCGCTTTCGAAATCCGGTTTCACCCACCATTTGGCGTCCCCGGAGATCGTCATCGATCATCAAAAGAAGCAATTCCGCATGTTTTTTCACGGCGGCGACGAGATCAAGAACCAGTTTACACGCTTGGCGATATCGCCTGATGGCATCCACTTCACAGCCCAACCTGACAATCTGATGAACCCGTATGCCCGGTTATTCACTCACGGTCCTTGGGTATACGCGATTACGATGCCAGGGCAGATTTACCGGTCATCTGACGGCATTTCTGGATTTAGTGCTGGGCCTATGCTGTTTACGCGTCATATGCGTCATTCCGCAGTATGGATAGAAAACAATGTCCTTCACGTGGTCTATAGCAATCGAGGCGATGCCCCTGAGTGCCTGCTGTACGCTCAAGTGCGGCTCGAAGGTGAATGGTTGACATGGAGGGAAGGACCCTCAAGGATCTTACTTAGGCCAGAGCGGGATTGGGAAGGCGGACGACTTCCCATCGAACCATCAGTGATTGGTCCTGCAGATGAACCTGTAAGGCAACTTCGTGATCCAGCGGTCTACGAAGAAGATGGAAGGCGTTACCTGATCTATTCGGTCGCCGGCGAAGCTGGGCTTGCTCTGGCGGAAATCCATAGCCGTAAGCTCGAACCAGAATGAAAACCTTAGCCTTGTTCTCCCGCAAGACCGGTACACGCAGTTGGCATTTCGGGGCTCCGCAGCATGTGGCTAACAGTTCAACGCGTTCTTAGCTAGCAGCAACCGGTATCGTTCCCACGCCATCCGCGTTACGATGCGTAGCTAAGAACGGACGCGGTCGCTGCGTCGTACCACCTACGTCAGGAGGGCAGTATGAAATCTCCAACAGTGAGAGTTATGGCCGCGGCCGAGGAAGATCTGGCGGTCGAAACGGTCATGCTGGCGTTTGCAGCGGATCCTATGGCGCGATGGACCTGGCCGCATGCACACCAGTACCTTGCGGCCATGCCGCGAATGATCCGGGCGTTCGGGAGCAGCGCATTCTCTAACGGAACTGCCTTTTGCACCGACGGCTACGTCGGGACGGCGCTGTGGCTATCGCCCGGGGTCCATTCCGACGAGGAAGGGCTTGGTGCGGTGCTCGAGAGCACGGTTGCGCGCTCTCTTGCCCCCGAAACCACGGCCATATTCGAACAGATGGCCGCGTACCACCCGACCGACCCACATTGGTACCTGCCCCTGATCGGCGTCGACCCGGCGCATCAAGGCGAAGGTCACGGCGACGCCTTGATGGCGTACGCGCTCGCACGGTGCGATCAAGACCACGCGCCAGCCTATTTGGAGTCCTCTAACCCGCGTAACATTCCATTCTACCGACGCCACGGCTTCGAACCGCTCGGCGCGATCCAGGTCGGTTCGTCGCCGACGCTCGTCCCGATGCTGAGGCGGCCGCGTTGAGCTTCAGTTCGGTCAGATAGTTTGTAAAGGCGCCGAGCGCGCGGCACAGCCGCGAAACGCAGGACGAACCGGCGAGAACGTTCGCCGGCGGCGCCTAGTCGGGTTAATTGGCAATGTCCACTTTTAGAGTGCTTGCATTTCTATAGTCGCTGTCCTGCTCTACTATAGCGGATAGCCTTCGGCGAGGTCAGCTTCCTTGTTTTGCATTTGAGATCTCACGCGTAAGTCTCGGCGAGGCGGCGTCACGAGCGATTCCCAGCCGCAACGGTGTACGGGCGAATGCTTCCAAAAATGCTGCCAGCCCCCTAACCGTCGCTTCGAGGATCAGGGCCCCATTTTCCATGGTAGCCTTTGCCGGATCGCCGAAATAGCCGCAGTCGTCGGCCTGGAAGATCGGTGGCCAACCGGCCCCGAACGCGGTGATCGGATCGTCCGCGTGGCCCGGCGCGATCCAGGGTTGTACCAGGCGCGCCGGAAGCCCTTCGATCGCCGATCGGACCCGTTCGCGCGCTTCCGGAGAGGTCAATGCCATCGTCAGCGCCGCCTCCTGTTCGCAGGCATGGCCGGTGCGCGGCAGTGCGCCCTTCAGAAGGGGAAGCCAGTCCTTCTCGCTCGGTGCGAAATAATCGACCATGCCAACCGCATATCCGTCGGTCACCATCTGGGCGCAGAGCGAGCGCAACGGCGCCGAGTTGCCCCCGTGACCGTTGACGAAGACAACGCGTGGAAATCCGGAATCGAGGATTGAGCGCGCGCTATCGGCAAGAACGGCAAGATAGGTTTCCAGCCGGAGGCTTATCGTACCGGGATGGCTGAGATGATGCGGCGAGAAGCCGACCGCTACTGCGGGAGCCACGACGATCTCCGCGCCGGCCACGCGACTTGCTGCCATCTCGGCGACGGCGGACGCCAAGAGCGTATCGGTCTCCACGGGAAGGAAGTCGCCGTGCTGCTCGATCGCACCGGTCGGCACCACGACCAAAGCACCGGCATCCCGCTTCGCCGCCAGCTCCGCACGCGTCAATTCGGCCCATATGAAAGAAGACGGCGCAAAATGCCTGGGTGCTATGCCTGTCATGTCGGGAACCTTCACGGCTGGAGTAGCGGGCGGCGGCTTATCCCCGCCCGCACGGAGATTACATGTCACCCGCTTCTTTCGAAGGATTGGCGCAGACGGCGATCACGAGGCCGGCCTCGCCGATAATGTGGCGGTAGCGGTAATTGACGGGCAGGTACATCGCATCGCCAGGCTTGAAGATGTGCTCCTCGCCGGTCTCCTCAACGATCTGCTTCGACCAGCCATGCAGGCAATAGAGGATCACCTCATGCACGCCATCGCCCTCCACCATGGTGTCGAAGTGCGGCATGTAAGTTGTGATGTGGAAGGAAATCGACGAGCCGTGCAGCTTCTTGGTGATCAGCCGGTGGCTGAACTCCTGGCCCGGATGCACCCAGGTCAGCGCGACCTCTTCCTGGCGAGACCACTTGATCTTGCCGCCAACCCTTTCTTCGCTCATGTCATGACTCCTTGATTGAAAAATTGGATTTCCAGATGTGTGGCGGCTCTATCGGAACCGCGCTTCAAAAGCGTCCCGGACCTCCCAGACCGGCAGGATGAGATGCGGTCCAAGGCCGGATATGCGGCTGAAGGGAATCGGCCGCGGAGCGGTCAGCGGCAAGGTCAGGTCCGCGTCCGCCATCCGGCCGGCAAGCCAGGGGCCAATTTCTCGCCCGAGAGCCGTCGTCAGCGCGACGCCGCGGCCGTTGCAGCCGATCACCGCGTAGATGCCTGGCTTGATGCGCATCATCCGCGGCAGAAAATCCAGCGTACCGGCGATGATCCCGGTCCATGAATATTCCACTCTGACTTCCGGGAGATCCGGAACCATGCGGCGAAGACGATTTGCAAAAAGCCTGCGGGCCAACGCCATTCGTCCAGGCAGCGGCGGCACCATACCCCCGGTCACCAGCCGTCCGTCAGGAGACCAGCGCAATGCGAAGGTATGACGGCGCGTATCGGCAATCGGGGCCATGTCAGGCAACACGGTCGCACGAAGAGCCCGGGGCAACGGCTGGGTCGCGATCTGGAAAACGCGGGCGGGAATGATCGACGCACGCAGCTCCGGCAACAGGTTGCCGATCAGCGCATTGGTGGCCATGAGCACGCGGCGGGCGCGAACCTCGCCACCCGCAGTCCGCACGCGCCAACCCTGCCCATCGGGTTCGATGCTCTTTACGGAACTGTCGCCGAACAGTCGCACGCCCGCCGATATGGCAGCGCGCGCGAGCCCGTACGCATAGGCAAGCGGCGTTATCTGCCCGCCGGAAGCCACTCGTATTCCACCATGCAGCGACGGCAGGCCGGTGCGCTTGAGCATGGCATCGCGTTCGAGCCATTCGGCATCGACGCCCGCCGAGAGCAGCCGCGGCATGCGACCGTGAAGCACTCCTTCCGCCGCACGCGAATGTGCCGGCTGCAACCAGCCGTTCTGCACAG
This sequence comes from Neorhizobium sp. T7_12, assembly GCF_002968535.1. Taxonomy (NCBI): domain Bacteria; kingdom Pseudomonadati; phylum Pseudomonadota; class Alphaproteobacteria; order Hyphomicrobiales; family Rhizobiaceae; genus Neorhizobium; species Neorhizobium sp. T7_12. The sequence continues at coordinate 93,635 of NZ_PVBK01000018.1, forward strand.
CGTCGCAGTCGATCTCGTGGCGCTCGATCAGGTCAAACACCGCCTTGCCGGATTCGGCGACGAGCTTCAGCAAGCGTCCCGCATGATCGGCGCCGAGCGCCGCCACGACCTCGGCAGGCCCAAGCGATGTCTTGAGGCTTGGAACCACGAAGCCGGTATTGCGCCCGGATGCCCCGAAGCCGGGCTGATGACTCTCGAGCAGCACCACGTCGAGCCCCGCTTCGGCGGCGTGCAGGGCGGATGAAAGGCCAAGGAATCCCGCACCCACGACCACGACATCGGCGGTGATCGCGTCCGTCAGCTTTGCGCATTTGGGCGCGGCTGGCGTAACCGCCTCCCACAATGACCCGACTTCCATCTTCATTCCTGTTCATGCGGGACCTTGGCCCGCGCCTTCAAAATTTCGGTGCGGATCTCCCAGCGCTAGAGGTTGATCAGGTCGTACCCTCGCCCCGTTGCAAGCGCCTGGAACAGGCCCTGGCGGGTCTGCTCGTTGTGACGGATCATGATTTCCCGCGCCGCTGCCTGGTCGCGGCGGGCCAGGGTTTCCACGATCTGGTGGTGGGAGACGTTGGTCTCGTTGTTCACATCCCGCAACTGGGCGCCGAGATAGAAGAAGCGTTCCAGCGCATCGATCTGATGGGTGAGCAGCTGGACGAGCCTTCCATTACCGGTCGCTTCCGCAATCGCCAGATGGAATTCGCGGTTGGACCTTATGAACGTAGCCAGACTGAGCTCCTCGCCCTGATTGTAGGTCGCATCGGCTAGGGAATTCAGGCGATCTATCTGCTCCGGCGTCAGCTTCGTACAGGCGAGTTCGGCCGCTCCCGCTTCCAGGATAGTGCGTACGTCGAACAGTTCGTCCATATCGGCAAAGGTGATCGGCGTGACCTGATAGCCACGGCGCGGAAAAGACCTGACCAGTCCTTCCTGCCGCAAGGCGGCCAACGCCTCGCGGGCCGGCGTCTTGGATATGTCGAAGCGCTCCGCGACTTCGGCCTCGTTCAATTCCTGACCCGGCCGGATGACGCATGTCAGAATCTGGGTTCGCAACGCATCATAGACCTGCTCGGTCAGCGAGGCCGGTTTTGCCGGCTGCACCACGCGCCGCCTCTTCCTGATTGGGGTTACCTCACCCATGCATTCTCCTATGTATAATTCGGCGTTTCGGCCTGCAATCCAGCCATTGTTCAAGCAGATATGCACGTCCAAGGCGCAGCGGATAGACAGCGTTCCTTGCCAGCAAGCAAATCGACATGGCTTATCCCTGACTATTCGCGAGACAGAAAGGCACGAAAGTAATCGGGCGCTTCGTCGTTGAAAGCCTGCTTGCGCGGCAGATCCATCAGAAGTCGCCCACGCTCCATGTAGACGATACGGTCGGCGATTCGTCGGGCAAAGCCGATCTCATGGGTGACGATCACCATCGTCAAACCCTGCCTGGCCAACTCAGCCATCACACCCAGCACGCTCCCGGTCGATTCCGGGTCCAGCGCGGAAGTAGGTTCGTCGAAAAGCAGGGCATCCGGCTTCATGGACAATGCCCGGGCAATGGCGACGCGCTGGCGCTGCCCGCCGGACAGTTCCACGGGATAAGAATGCACCTTGTCACCAAGACCGACCTTGTCGAGCAGCCCGTCCGCTGCAGCAAGCGCCTCCGTCTTCGGAATGCCGAGCAGCCTGCGAGGGCCTAAAGCAACGTTCTGCCGCGCGGTCATCGTCGGAAACAGGGCAAAACTCTGGAACACCATGCCGAGGCGACGGCGACGCTTGTCCAGCATGTGCTCCGGGCGGGCGATACGACGGGCCGCGTCGGCCCATGGCAGACTTTCGCCATTCAGCAGCACGTCGCCGCTGTCCGCTGGCTCGATCCAGTTCAGCGCGCGCAGCAACGTGCTCTTGCCCGACCCCGACGGTCCGAGGATGACCACGACTTCACCCTTGCCGACGGAAAGCGAGACATCGTCCAGCCCTTTGATCGGCCCGAAACTGCGGGTGAGGTTGCGCGCCTCAAGCACCGGGTCGCGACGAGAAGGTGCATCTGGTCCCAGGTCCGCCCGCACCACGGTGCGCTCGACGATCGGCGGCGGTGCTGACACCTGGCTGGAGGTCTTCAGCGCGACCGCCTTTTCTATCCGGTGCTGGATCAGCATCCAGATCGTCAGGATGACCAGATACCAGAGCGCAACGGCCAGATAGACTTCCAGCGAACGGGTGGTCGATTGGGCGAGTTGCTGGGAGACGCGCAGGAGCTCGGCGAAGGAGATGGCAGCGAGCAGCGACGTGGCCTTGATCATGTAGCTGAAATTGTTTCCGAGCGGCGGTATGATTGCCCTTATCGCCTGCGGGAACACCACCTTGAGGAAGATCTGCCAGTGATGAAGTCCCAGCGCCAGGCCTGCCTCGCGTTGATCGCGCGAGACGGACATCAGGCCGCCGCGCACGATATCAGCCATGCGTGCCCCTTCGTTCAGGCCCAGTGACAGCAGGCCGGTCGCGACCAGACTCAAGGGAACGCCCATCTGCGGCAGTGCAGAATAAAAGAACAGGATCTGCGCCAGGAGCGGCGTGCCCTTGAACATCCAAATGAAGCAGAGTGCCGGCCAGCGCAGCAACTTGGGCGCCGCCAGCATGCCTGCCAGGACAAAGCCGAGGACCGTTCCGATCGTCTGAGCGACGACGGCAACCCAGATCGTCACCCAGGCCGCCTTCAGCAGGAGAGGCGACCGAAGGATATCCAGGAATATGCCGGCGTCGAAACCCACGAAATCAGACCCTTCTCATAACCGGCAGGTAACCGGGCCTTGTCTGGCGCGACGGATCCACCGCGTAGCGCGAAACGCCGCGCACAGTGCCGCCCGTAGGCAGATCCAGCGGCGACACGAGACCAGGCCCGGCCTCGGCCAGCGGCACGATCGTATTGGCCATGATATTGGCCGCACCGAACAGCGACTGCATGGCAGGTTTGATCGACATTTTGACAGGCATCGCGCCATCGATCTCGATCCGGTCTTCTTCGACGAGATTGAATTTTTCCGGCTGGTAATACATTGCAAGCGAGGTGCTGAGCACCTCCCTGCCCTGATGTAGCGCCCGGGCACGCTGGGTGATGCCGATGACACGGCCGGGCGGCAGGATGCCGAGCGTCGGGTCGCCGCTGTCGACCTCGAAATCGGCCGTCTCGAGATCCCAGGCCTCGGTGATCTCGTCGATCTCCAGATTGAGGGCATCTGCGATGCGGATCAGCGATTCCGGCGCACCCATGTGACCCTCGACGCGGCCATTTGCGATGCGGCGGTTGAACTCCTCGGGCGTCAGGCCGTATCCGACATGCTCGATATCCCCCGGCCCCGTGCCGGTGACGTCGATGCAGCGATGGATGGTCAGGCGCTTCACGGCGCTGGTACCGCGCGCCAGAACCAGCGGAAGCACATCGTACGAAAAACCGGGATTGATGCCGGTGCCGGTGATCGACACGCCGTTGGCCCGCGCCGCGCTGTCCAGCGCTTCAGCAAACTCGCCATAGCGAAGGCCGGGATAGAACATGGATTCGGCAGCCGACACCACATTGAGGCCTGCATTCAGGGCATCAAGCAGTTGCTCCTTGATAAGGTGAGGCTTGGACTCCGTCATATGCACCAGCACGCCCGGCTTCTCTGAAATTCCGGCGAGCGCCGAAGCGAGATCGCCGACAATCTTTACGCTGCCGAAACGCTGGTAGCCCGTGACGTCGGCCAGCGTGCGGCCGATCTTCGCGGCATCGGCGTCCACGGCCGCGACGATCTCGACGGAAGGATAGTCGGATTCGAGTACGCGCAGCAGTCGCCCGCCCATGGCGCCGACGCCGAACAGAACAGCGGTCTTCATTCAGTTTCTCCGGAATACGAGTGTCTCAACCTTTCGCCGCCGGGGTCGCGGCGTTGGTCATGTTTCGTTTGACGCTGCCGGCTGCGGCGTAACGTTCGAGCTGGCTCTGCACGATGATCCAGGCGGAATACATCAGCAGGTACCAGAAAGCGGCGACCGCATAGAGTTCGACCACAGCGTAGGTTTCGTTGATGGCGGTTCGCGTGACGCGCAGAAGCTCGCTGAAGGAAATGACCGAAAGAAGCGATGTGGTGCGCATCATCGAGGAAAATTCGTTGCCGAACGGCGGCAGGATCAACCGCACCGATTGCGGCAGGATAACGTGCAGCATGGCGGCAAGCCAGCTCATGCCCATGGCCCGGGCGGCCTGCATCTGATCGGGGGGCACGCTCCGCAATGCACCGCGTATGATCTCGGACATGTAGGCGCCCGAGTAGCAACCGAGACCGATCAACCCCGCCTCCAGCACCCCGAGCCGGATGCCGAGCTGGGGCAAGCCGAAATAGAGAAGGAAAAGCTGGACCAGCGGCGGCGTGCCACGCCAAAGCCAGACCCAGGTCCCTGAGAATATCCGCAAGACCCTGTGCCGCGACAGGGCACACAGCGCCAGGATCAACCCGATTACGGTTCCGATCGCCTGCGCCGCGATCGCGACCAGCAGGGTGACGCCAGCCACGGTGGCAAACCGTGGCTGGGCCAGATAATGCAGGAATGTCTCGACCGAGAACTGCATCGTCAACCTATATCAGATCACTGCGGGTTGAGGACGAATGCATCGACCGGAGCCACGCCCCATTTCTCGACGATCTTGTTGTAGGTGCCGTCCGCGCGCATCGCTTCGAGCGCCTTGACGATCATGTTCGCCAGCTCGGTATTGTCCTTCAGCGTCGTGATCGCAAGGCGGTTGGCCGCGTTGCCGGTGAATGCCATGTCGAAGGGCGCCTTGCTGGTGGAGATGTAATAGGCTGCCTGCGGGTCGTTCAGGTAGGCCGCATCGACCTGCTTGGTCACGGCCGCCTGGATGGCTTCCGAGTTGGAATCAAAGGCGCGGATGTCGATCGCCTTCTTTCCGGCGGCGACCATGCGGTCGCTCTGCGCCTGCAGGTTCTTGTTGGTCGTGCCGCCGGCGGCGACCGAAACAACCTTGCCGGCCAGGCCATCGAAGCAGGCATTGTAGCTGGCGGGCACGCCGATCTTGCCTTCGCACGAAATGCCGCCCGGATTGCCCTTCGGCACCATCAGGCCCTCGCCCCACTGGACGTATGCGATCATGTTCATGATCTTCAGACGATCCGGGTTAATGAAGATCGCGGTGCAGAGGCTGTCGAAGCGCTTTGCCTGGAGGCCGGGGACCAGGCCGGGAAACGCAAGGTTGGTCCACTCGACTTCCTGCCCGAGGCGTTTTCCGATCTCACCGCACATGTCCACATTGAGGCCGTCCTTCTGGCCATCGGTGCGGATGAACTGGTTCGGAGCCGCGGCGAAATCTGCGGCAAACGAGATCTTTCCCTTGGTGAGAGTCGGTTCCGCCAGCGCGGAGGTCGCCATCATGGCAAGGAAAGCAAGGCACAGTGTTTTTTTCATCATGTCATTCCCCTTTTTGTTGGTTCGATTTTACTTACTGATTTATTTCCACGTATTGCGCACCGCGCCAAAGCGGCGGCTTGCACCCGGAACCGGCGGATTGCGTCCGGTAAATCCGTAATCCATCAGCCCAGCTCCGCGAGGCGCTTCTCCTGGCGGCGAAGCAGCCGCCCCACTTCGGTCTGCGCCAGCGCATCCAGTTGCGCGCCGGGCTGGCGTTGCGCGGCCGAGGCAATCGCGCCACGCTTGGCCAGCACGTATTTGCGAACGGCAAGCCCGACGCCGGGCTGCTGCTCGTAACGGACGAGCGGCAGGTAGGCATCGAAGAGGTCCTGAGCACGATCCATCTCGCCGCGACCCGCCAGATCAGTGACCTGCACCAGCATTTCCGGGAAACCGAAGCCGGTCATGGCGCCATCGGCGCCGCGCGCGACCTCTTCGGGGAGGAAAACGCCACCATTGCCGCAAAGCACGGAAATGCGCCGTCGACCCTTCTTTTCCGCATCGCGAAGCTTGGAGATTTTCGACAGGCCCGGCCAGTCCTCGTGCTTGAGCATGACGATCTGCGGCAGGTCGTCGATCAGGCGCCCGAGCAGCTCGTCGCTGATCTGCACTGTCGTCGCCAGCGGAAAGTCCTGAAGGACGACCGGCACGTCCCCGCCCAGGAAACCACAGGCCTGCCGGTAGTAGTTCAGGATCTGCGCGTCCGTGCGCAGGCTCATCGGCGGCGCGATCATCACACCGGCGGCACCCTGTGCCATCGCCTCGTGGCTGACTTCGGCCAGGGCCGCAAGACCGGGCGACGAGACGCCGACCACGATCGGCCTACCCTGCGCCCGTGCGATGACGCGTTGGATGACTTTCCGGGACTCGGCGCCCGTCAGCTTGGGCGCTTCGCCCATCATGCCGAGAACGGTCAGACCATCGGCACCTGCCTCCAGGTAGAAGTCCGTCACGCGGTCGAGGCTATCCAGATCGAGCGATCCGTCATCCTGGAACGGCGTGACCGAGATCACGAAGACGCCGCGCGCCTTTTCGTCAAGAAGCGCCATCGTCAGTCCTTTTCGGTCGCATACCAGCCGGCGGTGGCGCGCGGTACGAATTCTCCGCTGCCGGGGCTGTTGAGAATGTTCTTGCCGTCCCAGACGAGCTGCCCGCGCAGCCAGCTTGCCGCCACGCGGACCGTGAAGGTCTCGCCGTGGAAGGGGCTCCAGTTCAGGCCGTCATGGGAGGCCGCCTCGTCCCAGACGAACGCCCCCTGTTCGAGCGCGACCAGGTCGGCATCGCGGCCGACGGCGATCGCACCCTTGCGGTCGTCGATGCCGAAGAAGCGGGCGGGACGCTCAGCCAGATATTCGGCACTGAGGCGCGCAGCGTCGAAGCCACGCGCTTCGGCAGCCGTGAAGAACGCCGGGAAGAGTGTCTCGAGGCCAGGAACGCCAGCACCTGCATCGAAGATCGAGTCGGTCAGCTTGTTGTCGATCGGCCAGCTCGAATGATCGGAGGAAACGAATGCCACGAGGTCGTCGGAAATCGACTGCCACAAGCCATCGATCGCAGCCGAACGGATGGGCGGGTTCACCTTCATCCGAGCCCCGAGCCGATCGCCGTCGCGCGCGGCATCCAGCCAGAGATAGTGAACGCAAAGCTCGCCTGTTGCCGCAGCACCAAGTCCGGCGACCGCTCCGGTCAGGCGAAAGCCCGCTTCCGTCGTCAGATGGACCGGATGGACATGCGCGCCGCTTGCAAGGCCGAGAGCCAGGAACTGGCCGGTCGCCGCCAGTTCGGCCGCCTCCGGCCGTGCCTGTGCGTGCGCAACGATCCCGTTGCGGCCAGCCGCCTTCGCCTGCGCTATGCGGGCCATGACGATCTCCTGATCCTCGTTGTGCAGCCCGAGCGGAATGCGCGTCGAAGCCAGCGACTCCATCAGGTCGAGCGCGAGGTCCTCGCCGATCCGCGGGAAGCGCACGGGATTGCTCTCGAACGACGAGATTTTGAAGGCGACAACGCCGCCTTCGATCAGCGCCACCAAGTTGGCCGTGCCCGTCTCACGGGTCGCCGTTCCATAAAGCGCCATGTCGGCATGAGAATACGCTGCGATCGCTGCGATCTTGGCATCCAGACGCCCCGGCCGATCAAGCGGTTCCGGATTGTCATATGGCATGTCGACCAACGTGGTGACCCCTCCTGCGATCGCCGAGCGCGTGGTGTCGGCGATGCCGGGGAGGCCCTTGTAGCTTGTCGCATGGGTTTGGCCATCCACCACACCGGGGAGGATAAGCGCATTCCCACGGTCGTCGATGCGCGCGGCTGCAGGCGCCTCGCCCGTTCCGACAGCGGCTATGCGACCGCCGGAGATCGCGACCCAGCCGTTTTCCAGGATGCCATCCGGCACCACAACGCGACCCTTGACGACAAGCTCCATCGGATCATCCCCTAGCGAAATATTGGAGATCGAGCGCGTTGATCGCGGCCGCAACGGCCGCCTGAACGGGATCGACGACCGGCACGCCCAACTCCTGTTGCAGCACGGGACGATGACCGCCCATGCCGGCACAGCCGAGGATCACGACACCGGCACCATCCGTTTCCGCCATGACCTTGGCAGTGCGCGCGACCGACGCGCCGGCCAGGCTCAGGTCGTTCGCTTCCGCCACGGACATGTTGACAGCCCTGTCGGCTGCAAGACGCGCAGTCAGGCCCAGCCGTTCGATATGGGCCGCATGGCGAGCAACCGAAGAAGCTCCAAGCGAGACGACGCCGAAGCGCGGTGCGAGTTGCAGTGCAGCATAGTATGCAGCCTCCGCGATGCCGACCACCGGTCGGCTCGTCGCCGCTCGCGACGCAGCAACACCCGGATCAGAAAAGCAGGCTACGACGAAGGCATCCGCATCGCTTGCAGCGATCGCGTCGACGACCATAGGCGCGACAAGCGCCACATCCTCATCCGTCTCGATGCCGATCGGCGCATCGGGAAGGCGATCGCATACGATCGTGTGCGCCGTCACCGCCTGCAACGGCGCAATGCTCGATGCGATTGCCTCGGTCACCTTCGCCGAACTGTTCGGATTGAGAACAAGAATTTTCATCACAGCCCTATTCGATAATCACGGCGAGCCTCCAGTATCTCCTGTAATATGTCAACTGATATTTTTATAGCGCATTTTTCGAAGTTACCTGTATTTTCAGATCATTAACTGATCATGAATTCGGCATATGCCTCAAAATTCTGCCTACGCAGTCATCAAATACCTCACCTCGGACAGCACCTTCGGGGTACGGCTGCGGTTCAGGTGGCGTGAAGGCGTGCGCTTTGCCGCCAAGCATCCGAGGCTACGCCTCCCAGTTCACGATGGTGGCTGGGGCAACAGCAGCGTGCTGCAATTGCCCGCGCACTCGCCCAGCGCCCGAAGGTTATGCTGTTTGACGAGCCGACGTCGGCGCTTGATCCGGAGCTGGTCGGAGAGGTCCTCAAGGTCATGCGATCGCTGGCCGAGGAGGGACGAACGATGCTGGTCGTCACCCATGAAATGGCGTTCGCCCGCGACGTCTCGAATAAAGTTGTTTTTCTTCACAAGGGAGCCGTGGAAGAAGAAGGCTCTCCCGCGGAGCTTTTTCAGTCTCCGAAGTCACCTAGGTTTCAGCAGTTTCTTGCAAGCGTCCGGCAGTAAAAGCATCCTCTAAATCGTGCTGTATCCCGCGATCGATTACACGGATTCACGCTCGACGAGGGCGCATTCGACCTTCAGCTGGTCATGGCTGCTTTTCAGGCCGCCGGCGATGTCGTGGATCATTTCCACCGCCATGGCGCCCATCTCGAACAGCGGCAGGTGCAGTGTCGTCAGCGGCGGACGGATGAACTGGGCGATGTCGCGATTGTCGAACCCGATCACGGAGACGTCCTTCGGGACGGACTTTCCCCGCTCCTTGAGCGCCTCGACGCACCCCAGCGCCATCAGATCGTTGGCGCAGAAGATGGCGTCGGGGGGATTGGGCAGATCCATCAGGAGATGGGTTTCGCTATAGCCTGATGACGGCTCCCAATTTCCATAGCGCACCAGTTGCGGGTCGAAGGTGAAGTCGTTGCTGGCCAGCGCCTGCTTGTAGCCACGCAACCGGTCACGCGGATTGTCGAGACCCTCCTGGCCGTTGATCAAGGCGACCCGGCTGCGGCCGGCACGGATCAGCCGCTCCGTGGCGGCGCGGCCACCGGCGACGTCTCCCGGCACGATGGAGGGCAGTCGCCTGTCCTGGTCGTAGCAATTGACCAGCACGGAAGGCACGGTGAACAGGGCCGCCGGCGGGTCGATCTTGCGGGTCAGGATGGTGCCGAAGATATAGCCCATCAAGGGCTGCTGCTGGCACAGCGAAAACACGTCCTCCTCGGGGTCCTCGCCCGCGCGAAAAATGCCGAGCGTGACGATGATGCCGAATTCGAGCGCCTTTTCCCGCGCGCCCTCGAAAGCGAGCGCCATCCAGGGATCGGTTGTCAGCTCGTCCGTGATGAAGCAGATGACCCTGTTGTCGGACAGGTCGCCCGACGGCGACCTGTTGGGGAGCCTGTAGCCGAGCTCCTGAACCGCATCCATCACCTTCTTGCGCGTGGCTTCGCTGAAGCGGGCGCCGGCACTGCCGTTGAGGATCAGGGAAACGGTTGCCTGTGACACACTTGCTCGCGCCGCGACATCCATCATGGTTGGTTTCAAGGCGTTCTCCATGTCGCTCGCCACAACACCGCAAAGTTTTCCACCTATCTCCGCATATTCCGGAATCGGTCGAATGCCACAGCAACGATTATGAACGTACCTATGAACATTCCTTGCCAGAAAGTCGAGATGCCCAACAGGATCAGGGAGTTGCGAATCACCTCTATCAACAATGCGCCAACCACCGCGCCAAGCGCATTGCCCTCCCCGCCCGCCAGATTGGCGCCGCCGATCACGGCGGCGGCAATCACGGTCAGTTCCATTCCCTGTCCGAGATTGGTCGTGACGCTTCCCAGCCAGCCGGCCATCAGGATGCCGGCCAGCCCGGCGGTCATGGCCGAGAACATATAGATGCTGACTTTCAGCCGCCGCACCGGAATGCCGGCCAGCACAGCTGCATTCTCGTTGCCGCCGATGGCGAAAAGATGCTGACCCCACCTTGTCCAGCGAAACACCAGCGACATGACCACGGCCAGCACGCACAGCACATATAGTGGATGGGGAAGCCCGAGTGTCGAGCCGCCGCCGATCCACAGCAGCAGGTCGTGATCGGGACCGAACTCCCAGATCATCTTGTTGTCCGAAAGCACCATCGCCAGGGACCGGGCGGCCGACAGGCTCCCGAGCGTCACGACAAAGGCCGGCATACCGGCATAGGCAATCAGGATCCCGTTGAACAGGCCGATCAGCAGGGCGGCACCCAACGCAAGACCGGCAGACAGCCAGAAGCCCATGCCGCTGGCCATGGCCACACTTATCACCATGGCGCTCAGCACCACGCTCGAGCCGACGGACAGGTCGATGCCGCCCGATGCGATCACGGCCGTCATGCCGATGGCAATGACCGCCACGAAGGCGAAATTTCGGGCGACATTGAAGAGATTGCGGTCGCTGGTGAACGCATCGGTCATCAGCGACAGGGCCAGGCATGCCAGCACGGCCGCTATGAAGACCCAAAAGACCTGCAGGTTCTTCAGTCGGGCAAACCAGCTGTCGTGCCGGGAATTGTTGATGATGTCGTCGAGTGTCGTCATGGCTATTTTTCTCCTAGGCGGCGTCGATGGCGCCGGTGATCAGTCCGGTCACTTCCTCGGGCGACGAGGCGCCCACCGGTTTTCGGCAGACCAAGCGCCCGCGGCGCAGGACGGCGATATTGTCGGACACGCTGAAGATGTCCGGCATCCGATGGCTGATCAGGATCACGCTGATGCCGCGGTCGCGCAGGCGGCGGATCAGGTCGAGCACTTCGGCCACCTGGCGTACCGAGATGGCCGCCGTCGGTTCGTCCATCATCACGATCTTCGGTTCCGACAGCAGTGTGCGGGCGATCGCGACCGCCTGGCGCTGCCCCCCGGACATGCGCCGCACGAGCTGCCGCGGGCGGGTTTCGGACTTGAGCTGCTTGAACAGCTCGGCAGAGACCGTGTTCATCCGCTTGTAATCGATGTATCGGATCGGTCCGAACCGGCGCAGCGGCTCCCTGCCCAAGAAGACGTTTGAGGCGGCCGAGAGATTGTCGGCGAGCGCGAGGTCCTGATAGACCATCTCCACCCCCTCGCGCTGCGCATCGATCGGCTTGTGAAAGACGACGGAAATTCCATCGATGCTGATTTCGCCGGTAGACGGGCGGAAATTGCCGGCGATGATCTTGGCCAGCGTGGACTTGCCCGCGCCGTTGTCACCCATCAGTCCCAGCACTTCTCCCGGTTCGATGGACAGCGACACGTCGCTGAGTGCCTGGATCGCCCCAAAGTTTTTCGAAATTCCTGAAAAGACAAGTCGCGACACGTGGTTCTCCCTCCCCGCGATGGTTTCCTGGCGCGCCGGCAGGCCGCTCTTTGCCCGCCGGCGTTCCCGTTTTGCGCATTTAATAACTAATTACTTGACTTAATATTATTAGTAAACAAAATCCCTCATGCAAAAAATGTTGCAGGGGAGTGCGACATGAAACTGCTGGTTACAGGCGGCACGGGGAAGGTAGGGCAGGCTTTCCTGCCGGCGTTCCTGTCTGATCTCCGTTTCGCGGATTGGGAGGTGGTGGCGCTTTGCAACAACAGGACCGTCATGCCTGCAGACCGCCTGTCCGTCGTCGCCGGTTCCATGTCGGATCCCGCCGTGGTCGCCGGGGCCTTGCAGGGCGTAAGCCATGTGATCCACATGGCCGCCGTCAAGGAGACGCCGGAACAGATCTTCGATGTCGCGCTGAAGGGCCTTTTCCTGCTGCTCGACGCGTTCCGCAAATCCGATACCGCCCGGCAGTTCATCCTTCTCAGCGGCGATTGCACCGTGGGCCATATCTTCCAGCGCTACGATGAGCCGATCACGGAAACCTCGACGCGCCGTGCATACAAGGGCTGCTATGCCCTGACCAAGACCCTGGAGGAGGTGATGCTGGAGCAGTTCGGCATCCAGTATGGGGTGAATTGGACGACCCTGCGGGCGCCCTGGATCATGGAAAAGGATGACTTCCGCTTCGCGCTTGCCCTGGGCGACGACCAGTTCGGCGGTCCAAGCTGGGCGGAACTGATCGACGCAGAGGCGCTCGAACAGTGCCGCAAGGGCGGCTATGCGCCCGTCATGCGCGATGCCGGTGGCGGCTACCTCAAGCGCAATTTCGTCCATGTCGACGATCTGGTCGGCGCGATCCTGGCTGCTATCGACAACCCGCGCACCAACGGCCAGCTCTTCAACATTTCAATGGACCAGCCAGTGGATTACGGCGATCTCGGCGCCCGTTTGGCGGCGCGGCATGGATTACGGCCGATCGAGATCGACACCCCGTTTCACAGCAACTGGCTCGATAATTCCAAAGCAAGAATGCTGCTTGGCTGGGCACCGCAGGTCGATCTCGAGCAGATGATCGATCGCGCATGGCGCTACGAGCGCGCGGACAACGACCCGCGCATTGTCTGGTATCCCGGCTGAGGCATGAGGCCTCGATCGGTGTAAGAGGAGGAGGAAAGAAAATGAAAATCAATATATTGGCAATGGCGGCCATGGCAGTTGCGGCGCTTGCTGCGGCGCCGGCCGCAGCGCAAGGCAAGAAGACCTTGGCGATCGTCGTCAAGGGTCTCGACAATCCGTTCTTCGAGCAGATCAATCTCGGCTGCAAGAAGTGGAAGTCGGAGAATGCGAGTAGCGAATATGAATGCCTCTATACCGGCCCGGCCTCATCGGCGGACGAGGCCGGCGAGGTCCAGATCGTCGATGACCTGCTGACGAAAGGCGTTGCGGCCATCGCCATTTCGCCCTCGAACGCGCCGGCCATGGCGACCCGCATCAAGGCCATCGCCCCGTCCGTTCCGGTCATGACTGTCGATGCGGACTTTCTCGAGAAGGACCATGCTCTGCGCAAGACCTATCTGGGCACCGACAACTACCTGATGGGCGTGAAGATGGCCGAGCAGACCATGAAGCTGAAGCCGAAGGGCGGGTCGGTCTGCCTGCAACTCGGCAACGTGGCCGCCGCCAATATCAATGCCCGCGCCCAGGGCTTCCGCGACACCATCGGCGGCGCCAAGAACATCGATCGCCTGACCGGACAGGGCGGTTGGAAGGAAATCGGAGGGTGCCCGGTTTACACCAACGACCAGGCAGACCTTGCTAACCAGCAGATGTCGGATGTGTTCACTGCAAATCCCACACTGGACGCCTTCATCCTTGTCGGCGGCTGGGCGCAGTTTGCCCCGCAGGCCTATGCGCAGGTCACGGACCAGGTGATGCCCAAGCTCAAGAGCAAGGAGTTGATCATCATCGCCGGCGACACGCTGCCGCCGCAGACCAAGGCCTTCCGCGAAGGTCGCAGCCATTCGCAGGTCGGCCAGCGCCCCTTCGAGATGGGCTACAAGGCGCCTGACGTCATGATCAAGCTGATCAAGGGCGAGAAAGTGGCCGATCCGCTGTTTACCGGCCTTGACGTCTGCAACCTCGACGATCCGGGTTTCTGCGCCAAGAACTAGTGCGGATCCCTGCCAGGGAGGTGCCGGTTCGTCTCCCGGCCCCTTTGGCAGGATGCACGTTATTAGTAATAATATTACTTAGCCACCAGATGTGAAACTGTGTTTAGCGCGACCTTTGAGGAATGGGTCGCGGGGAGGAACAACATGAAACGTCTCAATTCGCTGATGCTTGCCGCAGGCCTGGTGCTTGCCGCCAGTCCGTCACTTGCCGAGGACAAGCCGGCGCTCGCCTTTGTCGTCAACGCCGCGTCCGATTTCTGGAAACTGGCTGAGGCTGGCGTGAAGGCGGCCCAGGCTGAATTGCCTGGTTACGACCTGCAGTTCCGTTACCCGGCCCAGGGGACCGCCGCCCTGCAGAATGCCCTGATGGACGACCTGGTCGCCGCCGGGGCGGATGCGATCATGATCTCGTCGGCCGATCCGAAAAACTCGATCGGCGCCTTCAACAGGATCGCGGCCCAGGTGCCGCTGTTCACCACCGATAGCGATGCGCCCGCCAGCAAGCGCATCGCCTATCTCGGTTCGTCCAATACGGATGCCGGGGTCCAGGCCGGCGAGATCGCCCGGGCGGCCATGCCCAAGGGCGGAAAATGCATGGGCTTCGTCGGCTTCTTGGGGGCCGACAATGCCGTCGAACGGATCGCAGGCTTCCGCAAGGCGGTTAAAGGATCCGGCATAGAGCTGGTCGATGTGCGTGGCGACGATGTCGATTTCGCCCGCGCCCGGTCGAATGTCGATGACGTGCTGGCCGCCAACCCTGACATCACCTGCATGGTCGGCTTCTATTCCTATAATCCGCCCAAGATCTACGAAGCGCTGCAGGCGGCCGGCAAGCTGGGAAAAATCCAGGTCATCGCCTTCGACGAAGATCCCGTCACGCTCGGCGCGGTGAGGGAAGGCAAATTCGCCGGAACCGTGGTCCAGGATCCCTACCAATGGGGATACCAGGGCATGAAGCTGATGGCCGCCTACCTGAAGGGCGACAAGTCGCAGGTACCGGCAAACGGCCTGATCATCGTGCCGACCAAAAAGATCGACAAGGGCAATGTCGATGCCTTCGCCGCCGAATTGAAGGCGCGCGTGGGGAAATAGAAGCCGTCTCCAAAAAGGTCCCTGCTGCACGAACTCCCGTGGTTCGTGCAGCACCTATCCGTTTCTGCCATCCGGGAGTTTCGATGACGGCCTATCGGCAAAAAGACATATCGCTCGACCTTCTGGGGATTACCAAGGTCTATCCGGGAGCAATCGCCCTCAACAATGTCTCGCTGAGCATTCGCGGCGGCGAGGTGGTCGGCCTGGTTGGAGAAAACGGTGCGGGAAAATCCACGCTGATGAAAGTGCTAAGCGGCGCCATCGCGCCGGACGAGGGCCACATCGTCATCGATGGCGAGGAAGTGACATCGCTGACATCAGCGCGCGTGCATGAGCGCGGCATCGCCCTTGTCCACCAGGAACTCAATCCGTTTTCCAATCTTGATGTGACGGCAAACGTGCTTCTGGGGCGCGAGATCAGGCGCGGGATGTTCGGCTTTCTCGACCAGGCCGCCATGGAGCGCAAGGTCGCGCCGATCCTCGCCAGGCTGGATACTCGTTTCGGTCCGAATGACGCTGTCTCCGGCCTGTCCCTGGCCGACCAGCAATTGCTTGAAATCGCCCGCGCGCTTTCGATCGATCCGCGCCTGCTCATTCTCGACGAACCCACGTCCAGCCTGACCCTGTCCGAGACCAAGCGTCTTCTTGACGTAATCAGGCAGTTGAGCGCCGACGGCGTGGCGGTGCTGTTCATCACCCACCGCCTGGCTGAAATCGAGGAGGTGGCGAGCCGCGTCGTGGTGCTGCGTGACGGCCGCAATGCCGGAGCCCTCGGTTGCGGCGAGATCACCAAGGACGCCATGATCCGGTTGATGATCGGCCGCGATGTCGGCCAGTTCTATGAAAAGGCAGAGCATGACCCCGGCAGGCCGGTGCTGGAATTGAAGGGACTGCGCACAAAGGCCTATCCGCAGCATCCGCTCGACCTTTGCCTGCGCGCGGGCGAGATCCTGTGCCTGACGGGCCTGGTCGGTGCGGGGCGTACGGAGCTTGCCCGCGCGCTTTTTGGCATAGACCGCATCGAAGGGGGCGTGCTGGAGATCAAGGGCCAGCGGCTCTTCGGCCATTCCGTTCCAGCCGCCATCGCCGCCGGCCTCTGCCTGGTGCCGGAGGATCGCAAGGCGGAAGGCCTTTTTCTCGATTTCTCGATCACCGAGAACATCGCCATGCCGAGCCATGCCGCGCTGTCGCGACTAGGATTTGTCGATATAGGCGCCGAGACCGCCCTGGCTGAGGCATCGCGGCACAAACTGAACATCAAGACGGCAGGCCTTGGTCGCGCGGCGGCAGAAATGTCCGGTGGCAACCAGCAGAAGGTGGTCTTGGCCAAATGGCTAGCAATGAAGCCGAGGATCATCATTCTGGACGAGCCCACACGCGGTATCGATGTCGGCGCTAAAGCGGAAGTCTACCGCCTGATGCAGGCGCTCGCCGCTGATGGCGTAGCGCTGCTGATGATCTCGTCGGACATGGAAGAGGTGATCGGGATATCCGATCGGGTCGCCGTCATGTGCCGCGGTCGCATCGCCGGTACGCTTGCGCGCGATCAACTGACCGAGGAGGCCATTCTCCAACTGGCCGTGGAATAGGGACTCCGTAGCATGCATAAAAAAGATATCGGATTAGCCACGCTTGTGATGACCGTCGGAGCAATCGTCGCCGTGATGAATCCACGGTTCCTGTCGCCGATCAACCTGGCCAACACGGCAAACCTGATCGGCCTCTTCGGGCTGTTCTCCATTGCCGAGGCCTTCGTCATCGTCACGGCGGGCATCGAACTGTCCATCGGCTCGGTGATCGCGTTGATTGGCGTCATTTTTGTCGATCTAATCGCCAGCCTCGGCGTTCCTTGGCCAGTCGCACTTGCAATCGTGCTGGTGCTGTCAGTCACCATCGGCCTTCTGCACGGCTGGCTGATAACCCGCCTCAAGCTTCAGCCTTTCGTCGTCACGCTCTGCGGGCTTTTGATCTATCGCGGCATCGCGCGCTTCTACACCAGGGATGGCACAGCCGGCTTCACCTTCGGGTCCGACTTTCCGATGCTGGAATATCTGATCGCGGGCCGCACAGCCGGCGTGCCGCATTCCGTCGTCGCGTTCCTGCTGGTAGCTGTTGCCGCCTGGTTTCTCCTGCACCGGACCGTGCTCGGCCGGCATCTTTTTGCCGTCGGCAAAAATCCCGAGGCGGCGAGTTTTTCAGGTATCGACACCACCAGGGTCATCATCCAGGCCTATGTGCTTTGCGCTTTCCTGACGGGCATTTCGGCGGTGTTTTTCGCCATGTATACCCGCTCCGTCCAGCCTTCCTCCCATGGCAATTTTTACGAGCTGTACGGCATAGCCGCTGCGGTCCTCGGTGGCTTCTCTTTGCGGGGCGGCGAGGGATCGATCATCGGCGTGGTGCTGGGCGTGATCCTGCTTCAGGTCCTGCAAAACCTCGTCAATCTCCTGGGCATCCCCTCTTCCCTGAATTTCGCCGTCATGGGCAGCGTCATCCTTGCCGGCGTGATCGCCGACACGCAGTTTTCCCGCTACCGCGACGCCCGCAGGCAGGCCATTGCCATGGCCGCCTTGGAAGACGGTGGCAAGCCTCAATCGTGAGCTGAAAGCTTCCGGCTGAGGCTACGATCGCAGGGGCGTGACGGCTTCCGGCCCCTCTCCAGTCAATCGTCGAGACCCCAACGAGTAGCCTTTCCCGCCCTTATTTTGCCATCTGTTGCTCTTGAAGGGATCTGAACCAACGGCCCCACGACATAGTTGGCGGAATTTAATGGGCGAGCATTTGCCTTGTAGGCTGCTTTTTTGGAGTTTAGAACGCAAAGCGCTCCACGAGGGGGCTTTGTTATGTATGGGGTGAGTTTTGGAATTTGGTTGCGGGGGCAGGATTTGAACCTGCGGCCTTCAGGTTATGAGCCTGACGAGCTACCGGGCTGCTCCACCCCGCGTTATAAGGTTTTTGCCTGCGGCAAAAGACCGTGCGTAAAT
>NZ_PVBK01000019.1:0-110876 GCF_002968535.1 Neorhizobium sp. T7_12
ACCCTCCCCAAGGGCTTCTCCACCGCCCGCCCGGAACCCACGCCCGAACCCGTCGCACCGGCTGCGAAACTCACCTGGTTCCAGCGCCTGCGCGCCGGCCTTGCGCGCACGTCGTCGCAGCTCTCGGGCCAGATCAGCGCGCTCTTTACCAAGCGCAAGCTGGACGAGGAAACGCTGGAACAGCTCGAAGACCTGCTGATCCAGGCCGATCTCGGGGTCGAGACCGCCATGCGCGTCACCGGGGCGCTGTCCTCCGAGCGCTACGGCAAGGACGTGACCGGCGAGGACGTGTCGCGGATCATGGCCGAGGAGATCACCAGGGTTTTAGGCCCGGTTGCCAAACCGCTGGCGCTCGATCTCAATCACAAGCCGCATGTCATCCTCGTCGTCGGCGTCAACGGCACCGGCAAGACCACGACGATCGGCAAGCTCGCGGCAAAACTCTCCGGCTCCGGCCTCAAGGTCATGCTCGCTGCCGGCGACACGTTCCGCGCCGCCGCGATCGAGCAGCTGAAGATCTGGGCGGACCGCACCGGTTCGACCTTCATCGGCACCAAGCTCGGCGCCGATGCGGCCGGCCTTGCCTATGACGCCTACGAGCAGGCGCGCGCCAACAAATCGGACGTGCTGATCATCGATACCGCAGGCCGGCTGCAGAACCGCACCGAGCTGATGGCCGAACTCGAAAAGATCGTCCGCGTGCTCGGCAAGCTCGATCCCGACGCCCCGCACACCGTGCTGCAGACGCTGGATGCCACGACCGGCCAGAACGCCATGAACCAGGTCGAGATTTTCCGGAACGTTGCGGGGGTCAGCGGGCTTATCATGACGAAGCTCGACGGTACGGCGCGCGGCGGTATCCTGGTGGCGATCGCCGCCAAGCACAAGCTGCCGGTCTATTTCATCGGTGTCGGCGAGGGTGTCGACGATCTCGAACCCTTCGAGGCGCAGGATTTTGCCCGCGCCATTGCCGGGATTGCCCATTGATGCCACAAATCTGCCTTGGCACTCGCGCAGGGCCAAGGCAGGACGAAGCAGGTTTGACCAATATATGAAATTCGAAAGCGATACGACGCCCACCGCCGCCGACAGGCACCATCCGATGCTGAAGCTCTCGCTCGAGCTGGGGCCGCTGCTCGTCTTCTTCTTCGCCAATCTGCGCGGGGAATGGCTTGCCGCGACCTTCCCGTGGCTTTCGGTGCTCGGTGGTCCGCTGTTCATCGCCAGCGGCCTGTTCATGGTCGCGACGGTCATTTCGCTGGTCGTCTCGAAGGTCGTTCTCGGGCATCTGCCTATGATGCCCTTCATTTCTGGCATCGTTGTCCTCGTGTTCGGCGGGCTCGGCATCTGGCTGCAGGACGAGCTGTTCTTCAAGATGAAGCCGACCATCATCAACACGCTGTTCGGCGTGGTGCTGCTCGGCGGCCTGCTGTTCGGCAAATCGCTTCTCGGCTATGTGTTCAATGCGGCCTTCCAGCTCGATGAGGCCGGCTGGCGCAAACTGACCATCCGCTGGGGCGTGTTTTTCCTGTTCCTCGCGGTCCTCAACGAAATCGTCTGGCGCGGCGCGAACGCCTATTACCTGCCCGACGCCAAGGCGGCGGATAACTTCTGGGTAGCCTTCAAGGTCTGGGGTACGATGCCGATCACGCTGATCTTCACCATGACGCAGATGCCGCTGATCATGCGCCACACGATCCAGGAGCCGGCAGGAAACGCCGAGGCCGAAAAGTGACGGCGGCGGAATTCTCCCCATCGAGTTCGTCCTCGAAGCGCTGGTTTCTCGCCGCGCTCATCCTCTTTCTGCTCCAGATCGCGATCCTCTACGCGATCGGCCGCATTCCGATCTGCGAATGCGGTTATGTGAAGTTTTGGGAAGGCGGGGTGAATACCAGCGGCAATTCTCAGCACCTTTCCGACTGGTACACGCCGTCGCATATCATCCACGGCTTCCTGTTCTATGGTCTCGGCTGGCTGATCCTGCGCCGCGCGCCGCTGGCGGCCCGGCTTTCGCTGGCGATCCTGATCGAGGCTGCCTGGGAGATTGCCGAAAATTCCCCGCTGATCATCGATCGCTACCGCACGGCGACCATGGCGCTCGGTTATGCCGGCGACAGCATTCTCAATTCGGCGATGGACACCGTGTTCATGGCGCTCGGCTTCTTCGCCGCCTCGCGTCTGCCGGTCTGGCTGACGGTCGCCATCGCCATCTTCTTCGAGCTGGCGACCGGCTACATCATCCGCGACAACCTGACGCTCAACGTGCTGATGCTCGTCTGGCCGGTCGATGCGGTGCGGGTGTGGCAGGGTGGGCTGTAGCGCGGGACGGGTTTTGACCGGGGACGATTTCCTCATCCCAAGAAAAAAACCGCCCAACCTCATCAACGCTTTAGCCATATTCGCTTTCCCATTCATCCCCGCCTCTCGCACCCATTCGATAATCGCCCCGTCATCGGATGGGAAACCGGGTTCGCGAACCGGCCTCCTCATCCAAGGGTTCTCGGACCCCGGTTCCGGTGATGGCTGCAAAGGTAGTTGGCGAGGCCTGACAATCCTCGAAAGTCCATCAAAACAGTCGGGGCAGGCACAAATACCTACCTCCCACATAACCGATACCGCCTGCCCCATTCCCAAACCAAAACCGCGCCGGACAAGAGGTCCCGCGCGGCCAAAGGTGCTTCTTCCAAATTCGTAATCGGCCCACACGGCTGCGGGATCGCTAACGTCCCGCGGACGCCTTTTCGATCGCCGGCATGAGGTCCTGGGTCAGGCTGCGCTCGTCGAAGGGGCCGACCTTCTTGTAGAGGATCGTGCCATCAGGGGCGACCAGATAACTTTCCGGAATGCCGTAGACGCCCCAGTCGATCGCGGCCTTGCCGTTCGGGTCGACACCGATCGCCTTATAAGGGTTGCCGAGTTCGCCGAGGAAACGCAGCGCGTTGTCGTTGCGGTCCTTGTAATTGATCCCGACGATGGTGAGCCGGCTGTCGTTCGCCAGTTCCTTCAGGATCGGGTGTTCCTGCCGGCAGGGCACGCACCAGGAGGCGAAGACGTTGACCAGCGTCAGCTTGCCGGCGATAGCCGCGGTCGTCAGTGCTGCGGTGTTCGAGCCTTCCAGCGGCGGCAGCGCCAGCGACGGTGCCTTTTTGCCGATCAGGGCCGAGGGGATGGCCGAGACGTCGCGGCCGTTGACGTCCTGGTCGTAGAGCATCTTGCCGGCGACGGCTGCAAAGCCGAGAAAAATCGCCAGCGGGATCAGCGGCAGTGCATAACGCGCCAAGCTTTTGCGCGCGGCGGGCTGATTTTCGGTCTCGATGCTCATGCCGCGTCATCCTTTGCCTGGGCGGAGCGGCGGCGGATGCCGGAGGCTTCGAGCTCGGCCAGTTCCTGTCTGCGGGCGCGGCCGTCGAGCCAGGTCCAGGCGATCAGACAGAGGATGACGGCAGCCGAGACGGCATAGGACATGGCGATATAGAAGGTATGGCTCATGGTCTCACGCCTCCCGTCCGGCCATACGCGCGGCCATCCGCCGCTGGGCGGCGACGCGGCGGCGCCAGATCTCGTTGCGCATCGCCGCTGTGTGCAGGGTGAAGAACAGCATGGTGGAGGCGATCGCCATGATCAGCAGCGGCCAGAGGAATTCCTGGTCGATGGTCGGGCCGCCCATGCGGATGACGCTGGCTGGCTGGTGCAGCGTGTTCCACCAGTCGACCGAGAACTTGATGATCGGGATGTTGACGAATCCGACAAGGATCAGCACGGCGGAGACGCGGGCCGCGCGCGACGGATCGTCCATTGCGCGGTTGAGCGCGATCAGGCCGAGATACATCAGGAACAGCACGAAGACCGAGGTCAGCCGCGCATCCCACACCCACCATGTGCCCCACATCGGCCGGCCCCAGAGCGAGCCGGTGGCGAGCGCGATCAGCGTGAAGGCGGCGCCGAGCGGGGCTGCCGCCTTGTGGCTGACGTCGGCGAGCGGGTGGCGCCAGACCAGCGTGCCGATCGCCGAAACGGCCATCACCGTGTAGCACATCATCGACAGCCAGGCGGCTGGCACATGCACGTACATGATACGCACCGTCGCGCCCTGCTGGTAATCGCCTTCCGTCGTGAAGCTCAGATAGAGCCCGATGGCAAAGAGGATCATCGTCGCCGCCACCATCCACGGCAGGATGCGGGCCGCCAGCGCCAGAAACCGCGTCGGGTTGGCCAGCTCGGAAAATTTGCTGATGGCAAGGCTGTCGGTCATGGGCACTTTCTAATATGCGCGCGGAAAAATCAGCTTGATCCTGGTCAATTCGCCGGTCGTCGATCCGATCCCGTTCAATCCGATTCTAGTCAATCGCCGGCATTGCGCAACGCCAGTGCCGCGCCGAGCGGACCGAGGACGGCAAAAAACATCGTGATCGCCACCAATATCAGGAAAGGCGGCATAAACGGGGCAGGATCCTCGACCGCCGCATAGGAAGCGCTGACGCCGAAGATCAGCACGGGGATCGCAAGCGGCAGGACGAGGATCGACACCAGCAGCCCGCCGCGCGGCAGGGCCACCGCGACCGCCGCGCCGACCGCGCCGATGAAAGTCAGCGCCGGCGTGCCGACCAAGAGCGTCAGCATGGTGGCGCCGATCGCCACCTCGTCCATGTTCATGAACAGGCCGAGCAGCGGCGAGGCGACCACCAGCGGCAGGCCGTTGCCGAGCCAGTGGGCGAGGCATTTGACCAGCACGGTCAGCACCAGCGGGTGTTCCTGCATCAGCAGCAAGTCGAGCGACCCGTCCTCGCGCTCGGTCTGAAACAGGCGGTCGAGCCCGAGCAGGGCCGACAGCAGCGCCCCGATCCAGACGATCGCCGGGCCGATGCGGGAGAGGAGATTGAGGTCGGGGCCGACGCCGAAGGGGATGACGGCGACGACGGTCATGAAGAAGAGAACCCCGATCAGAGCGCCGCCGCCGGCGCGGACCGAAAGTTTCAGGTCGCGGAGGAGGAGGGCGGTCATGATCGGACGCTCCGTGTCCGGGGCGCACCCCCCTCTGCCCTGCCGGGCATCTCCCCCACAAGGGGGGAGATCGGCAAGACGCCGGGCCTCCGCCAAGCGTTGATCGTTCGGAGAGCGGAGAGAGCAGATTTCAGGTTGGTGACGGCGGATTGATGCCTGGATCTGAGGCAGGGCATTGGCCCCATCCAATCTCCCCCCTTGTGGGGGAGATGCCCGGCAGGGCAGAGGGGGGTAACGCGGGACAGGGCGTTCACCATCTCCCCTCCGCCACGCCTGCAAACCCCGTCATCTTCAGTTCCTTTGCGTTCTCCAGCCCCAGCGGCTGGTGAGTCGCCGCCAGCACAATGCCACCGGCCGCCAGATGCGCGTTGATCAATCCGGTAAATGCCCCCTCTGCATTCACATCCAGCGCGGCCGTCGGCTCGTCGAGGATCCAGACCGGCCTATAAGCGACCAGCAGTTTTGCAAACGCCATGCGGCGCTGCTGGCCGGCGGAGAGGTAACCGAAGGGCAGGTGGAGGATGCCGCCAAGGCCGACGGTTTCGGCGGCCTCGGCCGGAGAGATGCCCTTACCGCCATCCACGTCGCCAAAAAGGCTCTTCCAGAAGGCGAGGTTCTCAGCGACGGTGAGTTCCGCCTTCATCGCGTTGCGGTGGCCGAGATAATGGCAGGCCTCGGCGGCGCGCATTCCTGATTCGGAACTTTCGGATGTCCAGGCGACGCGGCCGGTTTCCGGATGCAGCAATCCGGCCACGACGCGCAGCAGCGTCGATTTCCCCGATCCGTTGCGGCCGGCCAGGACGAGGCTTTCACCGGCTCCGAGGGTAAAGGAGATATCCGTGAAAATCAGGTCTTCGCCGCGTCTTGCGCTCAGGTTTTCGGCCAAAAGCCGCATGCTGGAGACCTTCATTAAGATTTTAATCATCGCGATCCGAAAATTTATTCGGAATGGGCGCCAAGCGTCTGGAACCCTTCTTAGAAATTATCTATAAGCACTGCAACCACGCCAGCGGCCGGCGTGATTTCAATCTTCCGCCGGACCTGAAGATCCCAAAAAATCTTCTCGTGCGGACAGCGGAAATGGTCGTACCCGCATCCTGATGTGCATGAAGTGCATAGGCGTCCGCACGCGCGTGTTGGCTCTTTAATCAGCGGGGTTTATTCCGTGGCTAAGTCTCTCGACAGTTTCAATTGTCGCTCCATCCTTACCGTAGGCGGTAAGGATTACGTTTACTACAGCCTTCCGAAGGCTGAGCAAAACGGCCTTGCCGGCGTTTCGAAGCTGCCCTTCTCCATGAAGGTGCTGCTCGAAAACCTGCTCCGCTTTGAAGACGGCCAGTCCGTCACCAAGGAACAGATCCTCACTGTTGCCGAATGGCTGAACAACAAGGGCCTCACGGAAGCGGAAATCGCTTACCGTCCGGCCCGCGTGCTGATGCAGGACTTCACCGGCGTTCCCGCCGTCGTCGATCTTGCCGCGATGCGTGACGCGATGGTGTCGCTCGGCGGCGATCCGGAAAAGATCAACCCGCTGGTTCCCGTCGATCTCGTCATCGACCACTCGGTCATCGTCGACGAATTCGGTACGCCGACCGCCTTTGCCAAGAACGTCGAGCTCGAATACGAGCGCAACGGCGAGCGCTACCGCTTCCTGAAGTGGGGCCAGCAGGCGTTCAAGAATTTTCGCGTGGTTCCCCCGGGCACCGGTATCTGTCACCAGGTCAATCTCGAATATCTCGGCCAGACCGTCTGGACCAAGGAAGAGGATGGCGAAACGATCGCCTATCCGGATACCTGCGTCGGCACGGACTCGCACACCACGATGATCAACGGCCTCGGCGTTCTCGGCTGGGGTGTGGGCGGCATCGAAGCGGAAGCTTCCATGCTTGGCCAGCCGGTCTCGATGCTTTTGCCTGAAGTCATCGGCTTCAAGCTCACCGGCAAGCTCAAGGAGGGCGTCACCGCGACCGACCTGGTGCTGACCGTCGTGCAGATGCTGCGCAAGAAGGGCGTCGTCTCCAAGTTCGTCGAATTCTTCGGACCGGGCATGGACAACATGCCGCTCGCCGACCGTGCGACGATCGGCAACATGGGCCCGGAATACGGCGCGACCTGCGGCTTCTTCCCCGTAGACGGCGAAACCATCAACTACCTGACCATGTCCGGTCGCACGCTCGAGCGGATCGCACTGGTCGAGGCCTATTCCAAGGTCCAGGGCATGTGGCGCGAAGGCGACGGTTCCGACCTCGTCTTCACCGATACGCTGGAACTCGACCTTAACGACGTCGTGCCGTCGATGGCCGGCCCGAAGCGTCCGGAAGGTCGCATTTCGCTCGACAAGATCGCCTCCGGCTTCGCCGGTTCGCTCGACACCGAATACAAGAAGCCCGGCCAGCTCGACAATCGTTACCCTGTCGAAGGCACGGATTTCGATCTCGGCCATGGCGACGTGGCAATTGCCGCGATCACCTCCTGCACCAACACCTCCAATCCGTCGGTGCTGATCGCTGCCGGCCTTCTTGCCCGCAATGCTGTTGCCAAGGGCCTGAAGTCCAAGCCGTGGGTCAAGACTTCGCTTGCACCGGGATCCCAGGTCGTCGGCGAATACCTTGCCAAGTCCGGCCTGCAGGTCGATCTCGACAAGCTCGGCTTCAACCTGGTCGGCTTCGGCTGCACGACCTGCATCGGCAATTCCGGCCCGCTGCCGGCGCCGATCTCGAAGACGATCAACGACAAGGGCCTGATCGCCGCCGGCGTGCTCTCGGGCAACCGTAACTTCGAAGGCCGGATCTCTCCGGACGTCCAGGCGAACTACCTCGCTTCGCCACCGCTCGTCGTTGCCTATGCGCTCGCCGGTTCGGTCCAGAAGGACCTGACCTCCGAGCCGCTCGGCGAAGACCAGAACGGCAACCCGGTCTTCCTCAAGGACATCTGGCCGACCTCGAAGGAAGTCCAGGAATTCATCCTGAAATACGTCACCCGCGAACTCTACGAAACCAAATATGCGGACGTGTTCAAGGGCGACGAGAACTGGCAGGCGGTCAAGATTCCCCCGGGCCAGACCTATGCCTGGGACGACGATTCGACCTATGTGCAGAACCCGCCCTATTTCGTCGGCATGGGCAAGACAGGCTCGGGCCTCAAGAACATCAAGGGCGCCCGCGTCCTCGGTCTCTTCGGCGACAAGATCACCACCGACCACATCTCGCCGGCCGGTTCGATCAAGGCCGCTTCGCCGGCCGGTGCATACCTGACGGGTCATGGCGTCGGCGTTGCCGACTTCAACCAGTACGGCACGCGCCGCGGCAATCATGAAGTGATGATGCGCGGCACGTTCGCCAACATCCGCATCCGCAACTACATGCTCGGCCCGAACGGCAAGGAAGGCGGCTACACCTTCCACTATCCGTCCAAGGAAGAGATGTCGATCTACGACGCGGCCATGAAGTACAGGGAAGAGGGCGTACCGCTGGTCATCTTCGCCGGCGTCGAATACGGCAACGGTTCGTCGCGCGACTGGGCCGCGAAGGGCACCAACCTGCTCGGCGTCAAGGCGGTCATCGCCCAGTCCTTCGAGCGTATCCACCGCTCGAACCTGGTCGGCATGGGCGTCGTTCCCTTCGTCTTCGAAGAGGGCACGACCTGGGCCAGCCTCGACCTCAAGGGCGACGAGACCGTCGAGATTCTCGGTCTCGAAGGCGACATCAAGCCGCGCGAATGGAAGACCGCCAAGATCACCTACGGCGACGGCACGGTGAAGGAAATCAACATCCTCTGCCGCATCGATACGCTCGACGAGGTCATCTACATGAACAATGGCGGCATCCTGCAGACCGTTCTGCGCGACCTCGCCGCTTAAAGCGAAACAGCCAATCATCCGCCGGAGCGAAACCTCCGGCGGATTTCCTCCCGATAGCCGATGTCCGTACGCCTGTCCTCAGCGCGACATCGTCCTCCCCAAGGTCCCGTGCCCTTGACCGTCGTCATCCTCATCGGAATGGCCGTCACCGTTTTCCTGACATCGCTGCTTTCGGGAATTTTCGGCATGGCGGGCGGGCTGATCTTGCTCTGGGTGCTGCTTTTCCTCTTTCCCGTCAGTACCGCGATCGCCATCCACGGCGTCATCCAGATGGTCTCGAACGGGTCGCGTGCCTGGTTCTCGCGCGCCTATATCGACTACCGCATTCTTGGTATCCTGGGCCTGGGTCTGGTCATCTCGAGCATCATCCTGCTGGTCGTCGACTATCAACCGGACCTGATCGTGGTGTCGATCGCTATCGGGCTGATGCCGATCCTGGTCTGGATGCCGGTATCGAAGCTGCGGCTCGACGCCTCGAAGCCGCTGCATGCACTGGCCTGCGGACTGATCGCCGGCGCGTTGACGGTCGGCGTCGGCGTATCGGGGCCGACGATCGATATCTTCTTCATCCACACGACGATGGACCGGCGCAAGGTGATCGCCACCAAGGCGGCCGTACAGGTCGCCTCGCATGCCACGAAAGTGGTATTCTACTGGAATGCGGCCTCGGAACTGCCGACCACCGAGTGGATTGCGGTGCTGGTCGCGGCGCCGATCGCGATCCTCGGGGCGCGGGCCGGCAACGACATATTGCAGAAGATGACCGACCAGAATTTCCGCGCCTGGACGCGCTGGATCGTCACCGGCGTGGGTGCCGTTTATTTTACTCAAGGCCTGCTCAAACTGATTTGACCTCGGCGCGTTTTTCGCCAAGTTTGGCACCCGACGAAACGCATTCGGAAACCGATCAAATATCCGGTCTTCACCCCTTCGTGACTTTCTCTTGAGGGCGCCCGGTGGTTACTTTCCGCCATCCCGTGCGTTAGGCCCTTGATCGCCGCGAGCAATCGTGGATAACAGTTACCCTGATAAAAAGGTCCGCCACCCATGCCCTTTCGTTTTCGCTCCGTACTCCTTGTTGCGGGCCTGTTTTATGCGGGCACTGCATTTGCAGGAGAGGTCAGGGCGCCGAAGGGCGTGATCGAACTTTTTACCTCCCAAGGCTGCTCCTCCTGCCCGCCGGCCGATGCGGCTCTGGGTGAGTTGGTGGCGCAGGGAGACATGGTCGTACTTTCCTACCACGTCGATTACTGGAACTATCTCGGCTGGACCGACACGCTGAGCTCCAGGGAAAATACCGAGCGGCAATATGGTTATGCCAAGACGCTGGGGCGGAGCGGCGTCTATACCCCGCAGGCTGTCATCAATGGCCGCGATCACGTCAAGGGCACCGACCTCACGATCATCAACGACAAGGTGAAGGCACTCGGCCAAACGGGCAAGGGGCTCGACGTCCCGGTCACCGCGGCGATGCGTGGCGACGAAATCGAGATCGAGATCGGCGACGGCAAGGGCCAGGCGGACGTCGTCGTCGCCTATTTCACGAAACGCCAGCTGGTGGATGTCACCAAGGGTGAAAACAGCGGCAAGACGATGGAATATTGGCACGCCGTCTACGACGTGCAGTCGGTCGGCACCTGGAACGGCCAGAGCATGAAGCTGACCCTGCCCGGCAAGCTGATGGGGAAGTCGAAGAAGGATGGTTGCGCGATCTTGCTGCAGACTTCCGGCCAAGGCGGCGAGCCAGCGGCAATTCTCGGCGCCACCGTGCTGATGGCAGGCCGCAAAAAATACTGACCGCGCGTGCGGTCTCTGGCCTGCCGTATTGTGCGTGAAACTGTTGTTGGCGGCCCGATCCAATAACATTGGGGGGCTGGGGGTAAGGGTCAATGCACCAGACCGGGCCATATGGCGCTGAAAACGGCGCCAACCAACGATGCCAATCTCGCTTCGAAATCGGGCACTCTTTTGTTCGAAATGGGGCAAGAATAAAATCGTGACGGTTCGTTCCGGGCGAATTGCCGGGGTTGATTTTTACGGCCTCTCGGGCACACTGTCACATCTCTGACATTTGACGATTTGGGAGTCTTGATGACAGATCAGCCGGATTTGCCGGGGAGCCAGAGACCCCGGGACGCAGCCGTCGTCGTCGATCTCAGTGAATATCGGCAGAACCGCGATCCCGCGCCGGTCACCTTCCACCGGCGCGAACTCGATGCAATCTTGAGGATTTACGGCCGAATGGTCGGCGAGGGGGAGTGGAAGGACTACGCGATCGACCACCTCAAGGACCGGGCCGTGTTCTCCGTCTTCAAACGCTCCGGCGAAAGCCCGCTCTTCCGGATAGAGAAAAACCCGAAGCTCGCCGGCAAGCAGGGCGCCTACTCCGTGATGAACACCCATGGCATGATCATGAAGCGCGGCCATGAGCTGCCGCAGGTGCTCAAGGTGTTCGACAAGGTGCTGAAACTCATCGACTGAGGCGGCGCTCTATTCGGTAAACAGCGAGCCGGGATAGACGCCGGGATCCGGATCGGTTTCATTGCCTTCGCCGAGCGAGACCTGCATCAGCACCGTATCCTGCCACTTTCCGTGCTTGAAGCCGGTGCCCTTCAGGGTGCCCGTCAGTTCGAAGCCGAGGCCGCGATGGAGCGCCACGGAGGCGGGGCTTGCACCGCCGATCACGGCGACCATCTGGCGGAAACCGAGCGCCTCGCAGCGCACCAGCAGTTCCTTGAGTAGCGCCTTGCCCACGCCCTTGCCGCGCGCTTCCGGCGCCAGGTAGATCGAGTCCTCGACCAGCCAGCGATAGGCGGGACGGGTCCGGAAGGCCGAGGCGTAGGCATAACCGAGCAGGGTGCCATCTTCCTGTTCCGCTGCGATATAGGGGTAACCCTTGGTCCGGATCGCCTCGAAGCGGGCCGTCATCTCCGCCTGATCGGGGGCCAGGATCTCATAGCTTGCGGTGCCGTTCAGCACGCTGTCGCGATAGATCTCGGTGATGGCGGGAAGATCGGCGGGGGAGGCGTCGCGGAGATGGAATGTCATTGAGATTTCAGGCCGTTGAAAGGGACTGCCAAGCCTATGCCGAGGCGCGAGGCCGGGCAATAAAAAAGGCGGCCCGGAGGCCGCCTTTTCCTATTCGAATTCCTCGAGATCAGTTGTTCCGGTTGCCCAGGAACTGGAGGAGGAACGTGAAGAGGTTGATGAAGTCGAGGTAGAGGGTCAGAGCGCCCATGATGGCCTTGCGGCCAGCAACCGCGACGTCGTCGCCGTCAAAGTACATTTCCTTGATCTTCTGCGTATCGTAGGCGGTGAGGCCTGCGAAGATCAGCACGCCGATCGCGGAGATCGCGAAGCCGAGTGCGGAAGACGCCAGGAAAATGTTGACGATCGAGGCGATGATCAGGCCGAACAGGCCCATGATCAGGAACGAGCCCATGCCCGACAGGCTTCTCTTCGTCGTGTAGCCGTAAAGCGACAGGGCGCCGAAGGAGGCAGCCGTGATGAAGAACGTCTGCACGATGCTTTGCGACGTGTAGATCAGGAAGATCGACGACAGCGAAAGACCCATCAGGGCCGCGTAGCCCCAGAAAGTGGCCTGTGCCGCGCCGACGCTCATCTTATGAACGCGGAAGCTCAGGAAGAACACCACCGCGAGCGGCGCGAGCATGACGACCCAGCGAAGCGGCGAACCGTAGATCGCAGCGCCGAGGCTGGTC
The DNA here is from genome assembly GCF_002968535.1 of Neorhizobium sp. T7_12. NCBI lineage: Bacteria > Pseudomonadati > Pseudomonadota > Alphaproteobacteria > Hyphomicrobiales > Rhizobiaceae > Neorhizobium > Neorhizobium sp. T7_12. The sequence goes on from NZ_PVBK01000019.1 coordinate 12,583, forward strand.
AGCAGGATGCCGTTCGGAAGCCGGGCGACAGCTGCAGCTGCATCCGTCGTCGTTGCGAGGGCCGAGATACCATAGGCGGCGATACCGGTGATAGCCAAGCCGACAGCCATCAGGTTGTAGACCTTGAGCATGTAGGCGCGCAGGCCTTCATCGATCATCGCGCCGGACCGGGCGCGACCCTGCGCCGCCCGGGTCTGGTAGTTGTTAAAGTCAGCCATTGTTTCCTCTTTAAGCTCCGGAATTATTCACGGTGTCGGGCCCCCTTTTTTACGGACCCAGGCGCCGCTGCGGAGCTCCAGCAAGCCTGCGCATAAATATGATGCGAGATCGTTTCACATACAAGAGGTGTGACAAGCGAAAAACGCAAGCTATCGGGGCTCTTTAGCAACCTATGGGACGCTCTGACGGGAATTTGATCAGAGAGTTAACGAGAAATACTACCTGTGGTCGAATTAGAGCTCGCGCAGCACCGGCGCGGCCTTCTGCCCTAATATGCGCCATGTGCCGGCGAGGCCTATTCCGACGGTCAAAACCAGAGAAACGGCGAGCGTCAGCACTGCAATGTCGGGCAGGAAGACCGACTGGAGCCGCATGATCCGGCTCACCACGAACCATGCGGAGAGGCCGCCGGCGAGAAGCGCGAAGAGCGCCGTCGCCGTTCCGAGGATCATGTATTCGTAGCTGAAGGCGCGCATCAGCATGCTGCGCGTGCCGCCGAGCGTCTTCAGGATGACGGCGTCATGGGTGCGTGCGCGGTTGCCGGCCGCAAGCGCACCGGCAAGCACCAGCACGGAGGCGATCAGCGCAACGGCCGCCGCGGCCCGGATCGCGGCCGCGAGCTGGCCGACGAGTTGGTCAACGATATCGATCGCGTCCTTGACTCGGACGCTGGTGATGGTCGGATAGGCGTTGGTGACCGCACGCAGGATCGAAGCTTCCTGCTGGGCGGTGGCCTTGGGATCGCTGAGCGTCGCGAGCCAGGCATGCGGTGCGCCGCGGAAGGTATTGGGCGAAAAGACCATTACGAAGTTGATCGAGAGAGATTCCCACTGAACCTTGCGGAAATTGGCGATGCGGGCGGTGATATTGCGGCCGAGCACGTTGACGGTGACGGTGTCGCCGATCTTCAGGCCGAGTTCGCCGGCCTCTTCTGCCGAGAAGGAGACCAGCGGTTCGCCGGTATAGTCGGCGGCCCACCATTGTCCCGCCGTCAGCGCGGAGTTGGAAGGAAGCTTCTCCTCGTAGGTGATGCCGCGGTCGCCGCGCAACACCCAGCGGCCGGCGGGCGGGACGTTCATCTGGGTCACGTCCTGGCCGTTGAAGGCGAGAATTCTTCCGCGCAGCATCGGCACCTGGGTGATCGCACCCTCCGGCGCCTGTTGTTTCAGGATGTTGACGAAACCCTCGCGCTCCGGTCCCTGGATGTCGACGAAGAAGAAATTCGGCGCCTGCTGGGCGATGCTGCCGGTGAGCTGGCGACGCATGTTGCCGTCGATCAGGGCGAGCGTCACGAGGAGCGCAAGGCCGAGGCCGAGCGACAGCACGACCGACGGCGTCAGCGCGCCCGGCCGGTGGATATTGCCGATCGCCAGCCGCAGCGCCGGCGAATTGACCCGCGGGCTTCGTTTGGCAAGTGCGGCGATCAGGGCTGCCACGAGGCGCAAAAGCACGAACGCGCCGGCGACGGCGGCGAGGAAAACGGAGGCGATGAAGCGCTCTTCCGCAGAGACGATCGCAAGTGCCGCCAGGGCCGCAAGCGCCAGGCCGGCCGCAAGAAGATAGGGCCAGGAGGGAAGGCGGGTATTGTCGAAGCTTTGTTCCCGGAAAAGCGCGGTCGCCGGAACTTCGCGGGCATGGCCGAGCGGCAGAACCGCGAAGGCGAAGGTGATCAGGATGCCGAACAGCGCGGCAAGCGCCAACGCCGAGGGGTAGAAGGTGACTTCTTTCGGAACCGGTAGCACGCCTTCGAGGAATTGCAGCGCCACGAAGGGCGAGACGGCGCCGATGACGAGACCGATCAGGATGCCAATGACTGCAAGCAGCATGATCTGGATGAGATAGATCATCGTCACGACCGAGGCCGGCGCGCCCAGGCATTTGAAGGTGGCGATCGTGGTGCGCTTGGCATCGAGGAAGGCGCGCACCGCATTGGCGACGCCGACGCCGCCGACGATCAGTGCCGTCAGACCAACGAGCGTCAGGAATTGCGAGAAGCGATCGACATTTTCGGTGAGCGAAGGGGCGGCACGGTCGCTGGTGCGGACCGACCAGCCGGCGCTCGGGAATTCGCGATTGGCGCGGGCGGCGAGCGTCGAGCGGACCGCCGGGTCGTCGAGCCGCACCTTATAGGCATGTTCGACGAGGCTGCCGGTGGTGATCAGGCCGGAGGCCGCGAGTGCCTCACGGTTGACGATCAGGCGCGGCGCAAAGCCGAAACCGTCGGAAAGCGCGTCGGGCTCGGCGGTGATCGTGCCGCGCAATGTCAGCCGGGCATTGCCGAGCAGAAGCTGGTCGCCGTCCTTGAGGCCGAGGCGTTCCAGCAGAAGCGGGGCTGCCAGTGCGCCAAACGTCTCTCCCTGCTTGCCAAGCAGGTCGGGCAGCGGCGCGGAAGGTTCGGCGCCGAAACTGCCGTAGAGCGGATAGGCGTCGTCCACCGCCTTGACCTCGACCAGCGCCTGCTCGGAACCGTCAGGCTTGCGGGCCATGGAGCGCAGGCTGGTGGACAGGGAGACCTTGCCGAGGCTGGTGAGGAACGCGCGTTCCTGGTCGGTGGCTTCGCGGTTGTTCAGTTCGAAACGGATGTCGCCGGCAAGAATTTCCTGGCCCTGGGAGGCGATGGCGCCGGTGATCGCCCGCGATACCGAATTGACGGCCGCGATCGCCCCGGTGCCGAGCGCGATACAGGCGAGGAAGATGTAGAAGCCGGCAAGGCCGCCCCGCATTTCGCGCAGCGCCAGGCGGAAGGAAATCGAGAGGCGCGGAAAGGCCGGCCTCATGCGGAGACCGCCTGGACGGACACGTGGGCGGTGGCGCTGTCGCCGACGATCTCGCCGGAACGGACGCGGATCTGGCGCGAGCAGCGGGCGGCAAGCGCATTGTCATGGGTGACGAGCAGCATGGTCATGCCGCGCTCCGCCTGTTTCGAAAAGAGCAGGTCCGCGATCTGCCGGCCGGTCTCGGTGTCGAGATTGCCGGTCGGTTCGTCGGCGATCAGCACGGACGGCGAGGGGGCAAGAGCCCGGGCAATCGCCACGCGCTGCTGCTCGCCGCCGGAAAGCTGGCCGGGATAGTGGCTCAGCCGCTCGCCGAGGCCGACGGCGGTCAGTTCCCGCCGGGCGATCTCGAAAGCATCCCTGACATTGGCGAGTTCGAGCGGAACGGCGACGTTTTCGAGCGCCGTCATGTTGGCGATCAGGTGGAAGGACTGAAAGACGATTCCGATATTGCGGCCGCGGAAATCGGCGAGCCTGTCTTCGGAAAGGGCGTGAAGGGGAGCGCCGTTGATGACGATCTCGCCGCTGTCCAGCCGTTCGAGGCCGGCCAGGACCATCAGCAGCGTCGACTTGCCGGAGCCCGAAGGCCCGACTATGCCGACGGCTTCGCCGGCCCGGATTTCGAGGTCGATCTGCTTCAGCACATGCACCGAGGCTGCCGCGCTGCCCAGGGTCAGATCGGCTTTCTTCAGTGTGATGATGGTTTTAGTCAAATCGAACCGTCCTATATTAGGCGTGAAGCGTAACCCGAGTACCGCATTGCGGTCGCGCTCAATCTAGGAGACGGATCGTGAGTTTTAAAGCAAGCCTGCTTCACTTCATCGTCATGTCCGTGCTGGGGCTGGCCGCATTGCCGGCCGCCGCGCAGGATAGGACGATCCAGATCGTCGGTTTCGGCGACAGCCTGATGGCGGGCTACCAGCTTGCGCCTTCCGAATCCTATACGGCACAGCTCGAGGCGGCGTTGAAAGCCGCGGGGCAGAATGTCGTGGTCGCCAATGCCGGCGTTTCCGGGGATACGACGGCCGGCGGACTTTCGCGCATCGACTGGTCGGTGCCCGACGGCACCGACGGCGTGATCCTTGAGCTCGGCGCCAACGACGCGTTGCGCGGCATCTCGCCGGACCAGTCGGAAAAAAATCTCGATGCGATCCTGGCGCGGCTAAAAGAACGGAAGATCCCGGTCTTCCTGATCGGCATCCTGGCGCCACCGAACATGGGCGGCAATTACGCCGAGAAGTTCAACCCGATCTACAAGCGGCTGGCCGACAAATACGCCGTGCCGCTCTATCCGTTCTTCCTGGATGGGGTCACGACCATTTCCAGCCTGCAGCTCTCGGACGGCATGCATCCGAACGCCAAAGGGGTGGCCGTGATGGTCGAAAAGACCATTGAACCTGTCAAAAGCTTCCTGGGGGCTATTAAGGATAAGGGAAAATAACACCTTGCGCGGAACTCCGTTGCATGATTCGCTGTTAGCATCTGCAAAAGATTCGAGGAGGTCCCTATGCCGAGACTTTTCACCGCCCTCGAAGTTCCGCGCAATGTAGCGATGAGCCTGTCTCTCCTTCGCGGCGGGATCCCCGGTGCCCGGTGGATCGACGTGGAGAACTATCACATCACGCTGCGCTTCATCGGCGATGTCGACGGCCGCACCGCCGACGAGATCGTCGACCGGCTGGACCGTATCGACCGGCCGGAATTCCAGGCGACGCTGACCGGGATCGGCTCCTTCGGGTCGAAAAAGCCGCATTCCATCTGGGCCGGCGTTTCGCCCTCCCCGGAAATATATGCGCTGCAGGCGGAGATCGAACGGATCTGCCAGCGCATCGGCCTGCCGCCGGATCCCCGCAAGTTCACCCCGCATGTGACGCTGGCGCGGCTCAAGAATTGCCGGCTGGACGATGTGGTCCACTACCTTTCCGGCCGCGGCAACTTCTATACGGCGCCCTTCACGGTGCCGCGTTTCGTGCTGCTGTCGTCGAAGGAATCGGTCGGCGGCGGGCCTTATCTGACGGAGGAAATCTTCCCGCTGCAGGAGACGAGCTACGGCACTGCCTATGCTGGCGACATGGAGCCGGCTAAAAGCCTCCTTTGACCCGAAGCAGCCCCTTTTTCCGAAGGAGCGTTGGACGATGAACTACGAAAAGCTGGATACGGCGGGCGTCGAGCGGGAGTTCGCGACGCTTGACGGCTGGGACCTGAAGCCGGAAGGCGATGCGATCTTCAAGAGCTTCAAGTTCAAGACCTTTATCGAGGCCTTCGGTTTCATGGCCGAATGCGCGCTGTCCGCCGAAAAACTCAACCACCACCCGGAATGGTCGAACGTCTATTCGCGGGTCGACGTGCTGCTGACCACCCACGCGACCAAGGGGCTGACCGACATCGACTTCAAGCTTGCCCGGGCGATGGACAAGGCATCCTCGCGCCGCAATTGAACTTCATGGTCGAGAGCCCAATATTGGATGGGCACACGTTGAGCGAACGGAGCGACCATGGACGACGTGAAGATCGGCGAAATTCTGCTGCCGGGTGACGAGGATACGCAAGGCCGCCGCGAGCGGCAGGTCCGGACCAAGTTCTGGCCGACCCTGAAGCGGGCCGTGCGGCAGGTGCCGTTCAGCCGCGATCTGATCGCCGCCTATTATTGCGCCATCGACCGCCGCACGCCGACCCGTGTGCGGGGCGTGCTGCTTGCGGCGCTTGCCTATTTCGTGATGCCGATCGATTTCCTGCCGGACATGTTCGTTCTTGTCGGCTTCACCGACGATGTCGCGGTGCTCGCGGCAGCTTTCCGGATGATCCAAGGGCACATTGCCGACCGCCATTACGAGGCCGCCGATCTGGCGCTCGCGGACAATCCGGACATCGCCGACGGCGTCCGCGGCAAATAGTCTCAAGGGACGCTATCCCTCCGAAGGATCGTCGAGAACTCGTCGCAAGCGCTCGAAAGCGAGCCGGATTCGCGACTTCACCGTGCCGAGCGGAAGACCCGTGGACGAGGCGATTTCCGAATGGGACTGGCCTAGGAAGAAGGCCGCCCGCACCAGTTCCATCTGTTCGCCGGGGATATCGGCAAGGGCTGCGCGCACCTGGGCATCGCGTTCCTCACCTTCGAAGATCGTATCGGCGCCCGGCGCCTCGGTGACGAAGAACAGGGGTTCGTAGACGTCCAGCGGCCTGTGCCTCGTCCGGCGTTCCGCGTCGATGCGGCGGTTGCGGGCGATACGGAAAAGCCAGGTGGACAAGGAAGATCGGGCCGGATCGTAGAGGCCGGCGCGGTGCCAGAGAACGGCCATCACTTCCTGGACGAGTTCCTCCGCGTCGTCGGGTCGCATCGACCGTTTCACCAGCCAGGATTTCAAACGCGGCGCATAATAATCGAACAGCACGGTAAAGGCTGCCTGATCGCGCTCATCGGCCACTGCCCTTACCAAGCCGGCGAAGTGGTCTCTTTCGTCTACATTCATTTACGCTGCGCAAAGTTTCCGATGAGATTCGCATCATATTCGACCATTCTAATGTCATTGTGAGAGTTAGGAAAAGGACAAACTCTTGCCCCAATCCTTGTGTCACTGATTGACGAAACGCATGGAAATTCTGCTGGTTGGGTCTTTGGAGGCATGGCGGTGAGTGCTATTCCTACCATCCAAGGGCCGGGGCAGGAGATTCAGCAAATTCTAATGGTCTGGTTGACGGTTTGGTAACCAGGATCAAGTCAAAATGCGCCGAATCAGGATCATGCCTGGCAAGGCTTGCCCGCTCGGGCCGTTGAACGAACAAAACCGGCAGGAGACCATGTCTGTAAGAACAATCGCAACCGCATTGGCAATTTTGGCTGCAAGCGCCGGCCTGGCATCGGCTCAGGCGCCGAAGGCCACCGGCCCGGCCAAGCCGCAGCAGGCCCAGGCACCGGCAGCAGCGGCCGCAGGTCCAACCCGCATCCAGCAGTTCAAGGCATGGGGCGCCTATTCCTACAAGTCGGGCGCCAGCAATGTCTGCTACGTGCTTTCAGTGCCGACCACCAAGGAACCGGCCAGCGTCGATCACGGCGATATCTTCTTCATCGTCTCGCAGCGCCCCGGACAGAACATTTCCTACGAGCCGCAGGCGATGGTGGGATACGTGCTGCAGCCGAATTCCAAGGTGACCGTGACGATCGACAAGAAGAACTTCACGATGTTCACCAAGGACAAGGCGGCCTGGGTCGAGAACGCCGCCGAGGAGCCGGCGCTCGTCGCGGCGATGAAGACAGGCCAAAACATGAGCGTCAGCGCAGTTTCCGGCCGTGGCACCAAGACCTCCTATGCCTATTCGCTGCAGGGCATCGCGGCAGCGCTGAAGCAGATCGAAACCTGCAAGTAAGCGTCCGCAGGCAGCAAGAGCTCGAAGGCCGGTCCCGTGACCGGCCTTTTGCGTTTCTTGAAGAATAGTGACGCGGCGGCTATTTGATGATAAAGCCCGCCTCAACGAAGGTCCGGCACATGTGCCCGATGGGCCGATACAGGTTTCACGCATTCAACATGCCCCGACTTTCCCGCTGATCGAATGTGGGAAAGCTGCATGTGTTCGAACGGGATAAAAGAATGTCAGTCTCAGAGGCTCTGGCGCCGGTCGCCATCAAGAAGCCGCTCGTCGCCAATCCGGATCTCTTCGGCACCAAGCCGTCGCTGATCGGGCTGACGCGCGAGGACATGGCGCAGGCGCTGAAGGAAAAAGGCGTCTCGGAAAAGCAGGTACGCATGCGCGTCAGCCAGCTCTGGCACTGGCTCTATATCCGCGGCGTGTCCGATTTCGACGCGATGACCAATGTCGCCAAGGACATGCGCGAGATGCTGAAGGCACATTTCACCATCGCGCGTCCGGAGATCGTCGAGGAACAGGTTTCCAATGACGGCACCCGCAAATGGCTGCTGCGCTTTCCGCCGCGCGGCGCCGGCCGTCCGGTGGAAGTCGAGACCGTCTACATTCCGGAAGAAGGCCGCGGCACGCTCTGCATCTCGAGCCAGGTCGGCTGCACGCTGACCTGTTCCTTCTGTCACACCGGCACCCAGAAGCTGGTGCGCAACCTGACCGCCGAGGAAATCCTGTCGCAGTTGCTGCTGGCCCGTGACCGGTTGGGTGACTTTCCGGGCACCGACACGCCGCCCGGCGCCTATGTGCCGACCGGCGACCGTAAGGTCACCAACGTGGTGATGATGGGCATGGGCGAGCCGCTCTACAATTTCGAGAGCGTCAAGACCGCGTTGCTGATCGCGACCGACGGCGACGGGCTGTCGCTGTCGAAGCGCCGCGTCACATTGTCGACCTCGGGTGTGGTGCCGGAAATCTACCGGACCGGCGACGAGATCGGTGTGATGCTGGCGATTTCGCTGCATGCGGTGCGCGACGAACTGCGCGACATGCTGGTGCCGATCAACAAGAAATATCCGCTGAAGGAGCTGATCGAGGCCTGCCGCAACTATCCGGGCCTTTCGAACGCCCGCCGCATCACCTTCGAATATGTGATGCTGAAGGACGTCAACGACAGCCTGGAAGACGCCAAGGCGCTGATCCAGCTCTTGAAGGGCGTTCCGGCGAAGATCAACCTGATCCCGTTCAACCCCTGGCCGGGCACGAACTACCAGTGTTCGGAATGGGCGCAGATCGAAAAGTTTGCCGATTTCATCAACCAGGCCGGTTACGCCTCGCCGATCCGCACCCCGCGCGGCCGCGACATCCTCGCCGCCTGCGGCCAGCTGAAATCGGAATCGGAGCGGATGCGCAAGACCGACCGCCTCGCCTTCGAGGCGATGATGATCGCCGGCCACGGCGAGGACGACTGAGGCTGCCGGAAATATTTCACGGCGCGCATGTCGATCGGCTTGCATCCCGTTCGTTATCGGTCACCATCGCAATTGAGCGGTGGCTGAACCGAGGATACGGACATGAAATATATGGCGCTGATCTACACGAGCCCGGCAACGATGACGCCTCCCGATTCTCCGAATTTCGGCCGAATGATGGAGGGCTACAAGCTCGCCAACGAGACCTACAAACGCGACGGCGTCTATGTTTCCGGCGATGCGCTGCAGCCCGCGACGACCGCCACGACCGTGCGCGTGCGGGACGGCAGGACCGAAACGATGGATGGTCCTTTCGCTGAAACCAAGGAGCAGCTTGCCGGCTTCTACATCCTTGATTGCTCTTCGCTCGACGATGCGATCCGCTATGCCGCGATGATCCCCGGTGCGGCTCACGGTGCGGTGGAAGTGCGGCCGATCATGGTTTTCGACCGCTGATGAACGGCCCTGCGGCGAGGGCTCCGATTGCCGAGGCGATCGACAGGATCGCCCGGCAAGACGGCGGCCGCCTTCTTTCCAGCCTCGTCGGATCGCTCCGGGATTTCCAGCTGGCTGAAGATGGCCTGCAGGATGCGCTCGAATCCGCATTGATCCACTGGAACCGGAACGGTTTGCCCGCCTCGCCGAATGCCTGGTTGATGCAGGTGGCTCGACGCAAGGCCATCGACCGGCTGCGGCGCTCGGCCAATTTCCACGCAAAATCGGCGGAGATCGCGCATCTCATCGAGCTGGAGAACAAATCTGCCGCAGCAGACGAGCCCGATCCGATCGGCGACGAGCGGCTGAAGCTGATCTTCGCCTGCTGCCATCCGGCGCTCGACAAAAAGACCTGCGTGGCTTTGACCCTGCGTTCGGTCTGCGGGTTGAAGACCGAAGAGATCGCGAATGCCTATCTGGACGGGCACGAGGCCATGGCACAGCGGCTGGTGCGTGCCCGCCACAAGATTGCCAAGGCCGGCATTGCCTATGAGGTTCCGGGACCAGACGGCTGGGCCGCAAGGCTCGAAAGTGTGCTCGCGGTCGTCTATCTCATCTTCAACGAAGGTTATGCCTCTGGAAGCGGCCATCATATCCGCGCCGATCTCTGCGAGGAGGCGATCCGCCTCGGCCGGCTGCTGACCAGGCTCAAGCCCCACGAACCCGAGATCGAGGGACTGCTGGCGCTGATGTTGCTGCATCATGCCCGGCGGGCGGCGCGGATCGGCGCCAGCGGCGAGATTTTGACACTTGAGGCTCAGGATCGACGTTTATGGGACCGGGCCGAGATTTCGGAAGGCCTTGCTCTCATCGAACAGGCGCTGTGCCGCCGGCGACCCGGGCCCTATCAGATACAGGCGGCGATCATCGCCGTGCATGCCGAAGCGCCGAGTTTTCCCAAGACGGACTGGCAGCAGATCGCCTCGCTCTATGCAGAACTTACCCGTACCGCCGACAATCCCGTCTATGAGCTCAACCGGATCGTTGCCGTGTCCTATGTGGAAGGTCCGGCTACCGCATTGGCCTGTCTCAAACCCATTGCCATGGCTCTGGTGGAGTACCAGCCTTTTTATGCCGTTCAAGCCGATCTCCTGGCCCGGGACGGACAAATAGATCAAGCAAGGCTTGCCTACCGCCGGGCGATTGAACTTTCCCAATCCGATGCGGAAAAGCTGTTTCTTTCGGGACGGCTGGACGCGCTGGTCCGGGGCGCTCCTACCGGGCCTGCGTGAAGAAAATCTTCGCCGCGAAGATCGAGAAGACGCCGGCGAAAGTGTAGTCGATGCCCCGCAGGACCTTCGGGTTGGCCTGCAGCCAGCCCGAAAGCCAGTCGGCGGCTAGAACGACGATCAGGTTTACCGGCATGCCGATGACGATGAAATAGAAGCCGAAAAAGATGAGCTTGCCGGTGACATGCGGATCACCGGCCGTCACGAACTGCGGCAGGAAGGTCATGAAGAAGATGATGACCTTCGGATTGAGGATATTGACCCAGAAGCCCGTCGAGATGTTGGCGAGCGGACTGCTCGCGGTCTTTTCAACCTGCTCGACGGAAAAGTTCGAGCCGAAGCGGATCGCCTGGATCGCCAGCCACAGGAGATAGGCGGCGCCGCCGGTCTTGAGGATGAAGAAGGCGGTCGGCGATGCGGTGATGAGCGCCGAGATGCCGAAGGCGACGAGCAGCGTATGGCAGACGACGCCGAGGCTGGTGCCGAGCACCACGAACAGAGCCGGGCGGCGGCCTTCGCCCAGCGCGCGGCTGATCGACAGCGTCATGTCAGGCCCGGGCGTCAGGGCCAGAAGCAGGCCGGCGGCGGTGAAGGCAAGCAGGGCGGCAAGGCTCGGCAGGAATTCCATGGGTCACGCTCGAATAGCCGGATAAAGGAATGCTCCATTTACCCGGCTTTCGAAGCCTTGCCAAATCAATCTATCGACGTCCGTTGATGAATTCCTTTGATGCATCCGCGAAATCCGGATGCCAGCGCGACAGCGGCGGGCGGTTCTCGATGATGTCGCCGATCGCCCAGGCCATGCGACGTTCGTCGGTTGCCCGGTCCACGTCGTTGTCGGGGCACAGGATGTAGAAGTCGCCGCGCGCGAGGCTGGCGAGCATGAACTCGACCGTCTGTTCCGGCGTCCAGGCGTCGGCAGGCTTTTCGATGCGTTCGCCCTTGGTCAGGCCGGTAAACACGAAGCCGGGGATGAGCAGATGCGCCGATACCTGGCAGTCGGGCGTGTTGCGAAGCTCGTGCTGGAGCGCTTCGGTGAACGCCTTCACACCGGCCTTGGCGACATTGTAGGCGGGGTTGCCCGGCGGTGTCGTGATCCCCTGTTTCGAGCCTGTGTTGACGATCAGCGACGGTTCGCCATGGGCGATCATGGCTGGGCCGAACGTCCGCGTGCCGTTGATGACGCCCAAAAGGTTGACGGCGAAAATGCTGTCCCAGTTGACCTGCGGCCCGAATATCGAGCTCCCCGGGCTGATGCCGGCATTGTTCATCAGCACATGCACCCGGCCGAAACGCTGGATGACGGCGCGTTCCAGAGCCTCGATCTCGTCCGGCTTCGAGACGTCGGTGCCGATGGCGGCGACATCCGCCTCGCCGTCTTCGGCAAGAGCCGCGACCTCGCGGCAGGCTTCCGCGAGCTTGTCGCCCTCCAGATCGGCAAGGACGACGGAAAGGCCCATCCGGGCAAATTCCTTCGCGGCGGCGAGACCGATGCCGGATGCCGCCCCGGTAATCACGGCGACGTTGTCCTTTTTCAGAGCGGGATGAGTGATGGTCATGGCAGATCTCCTCTAGGGCGCTGCTGTTCAAAGGTCGGGCGGGATATGGTACCCTCATCAAAACCTGTCAACATGACAAGGGCGTCACAAGAGAGGGCGTCACACCGGAGCCGCTTCATGGGCAAGATGACATCGATCACAGTGGATGAGGAACTGACTGCGTTCATCGACAGGCAGGTGAGCGGCGGCAACTACAGTTCGCCAAGCGAAGTGGTGGAGGCCGCCTTACGGCTTCTGCGTGACAGCGAGGGCGGTATCGAGGCCATTCGCGCGGCGATCGAAGAAGGCGAGGCCTCGGGCGAGCCGCAGCCTTTCGATCCAGATAGTTTCCTTGAAGAAATGCACCGCAAATATGGCGCGTAAGCTCCAAGGATACACACTTTCGCCCAGAGCCAGAAGTGATCTCGAGAAAATATGGCGCTATTCATTTCAAACTTGGTCTCGCTCCCAGGCGGATGAATATTATCGCGAACTCGTAGATGCCATGTCCGATCTGGCGGGCGAGTTGAAGCGTGGCAAGCCGATTGATCATATTCGATCAGGCTATTTCAGCCTTTCGTGTGGCTCCCACCTCATCATTTTCAAATTTGGCAGAACGCGGATTTCCATCATCCGCGTCCTTCACCAGCGAATGAATATCGGCGGCCATCTCTGATCGGCTTTGCCGGGTTTTTCTTGCGCGCCTCAGGAAACTCGCTAAAAGTGCCGCAATTCCTGACTTGGCAGTTTCAACAACCGCTTCCACCCGCAGACGGACGTAAATCGACATGGCACTCCCGAAAGACGTAAAGAAGGTCGTTCTCGCCTATTCCGGCGGTCTCGACACCTCGATCATCCTGAAATGGCTGCAAACCGAACTTAACGCCGAGGTAGTGACCTTCACCGCCGATCTCGGCCAGGGCGAGGAGCTGGAGCCGGCCCGCAAGAAGGCCGAGATGCTCGGCATCAAGGAGATCTATATCGAGGACGTGCGCGAGGAATTTGTGCGCGATTTCGTCTTCCCGATGTTCCGCGCCAATGCCGTCTATGAAGGCGTCTACCTGCTCGGCACCTCGATCGCCCGTCCGCTGATCTCCAAGCACCTGATCGAGATCGCTAGGAAGACCGGCGCCGATGCGATCGCCCACGGCGCCACCGGCAAGGGCAACGACCAGGTCCGTTTCGAACTTTCGGCCTATGCGCTGAACCCGGATATCAAGGTCATCGCGCCCTGGCGCGACTGGGCTTTCAAGAGCCGCACCGATCTTCTGAAATTCGCCGAGGAAAACCAGATTCCGGTCGCCAAGGACAAGATGGGCGAGGCGCCGTTCTCCGTCGACGCCAACCTTCTGCATTCGTCGTCCGAAGGCAAGGTTCTGGAAGATCCGGCCATCGAGGCTCCCGAATACGTGCATATGCGCACGATCTCGCCGGAAGCTGCTCCGGACAAGGCGACCGTCATCAAGGTCGGCTTCAGACAAGGCGATGCTGTTTCCATCAACGGTGTCGCCATGTCGCCGGCGACCTTGCTTGCCGCGCTCAACAATTACGGCCGCGACAACGGCATCGGCCGTCTCGACCTCGTCGAGAACCGCTATGTCGGCATGAAGTCTCGCGGCGTCTACGAGACCCCCGGCGGTACGATCCTGCTGGCCGCCCACCGGGCGATCGAGAGCATCACGCTCGACCGTGGTGCAGCCCATCTCAAGGATGACATCATGCCGCGTTACGCGGAGCTCATCTATTACGGCTTCTGGTTCTCGCCGGAGCGCGAAATGCTGCAGGCACTGATCGACAAGAGCCAGGAGCACGTGGAAGGCGAAGTGACGCTGAAGCTCTACAAGGGCAATGTCATGGTCATCGGCCGCGAGAGCGAAAAGTCGCTTTATTCCGACAAGCTGGTCACCTTCGAGGACGACCAGGGCGCCTACGACCAGAAGGATGCAGCGGGCTTCATCAAGCTCAATGCGCTGCGCCTGCGCACCCTCGCCAAGCGCAATCTCGGCAAGTAATTCCCCAAAACCCGATCAGCGAAGCCCGCCTGCCCGAAAGGGGAGGCGGGTTTTTTCATGCCCGGCGGCTGGCCATCCGGAAACCGATGTAACCGAGCACGGCGATCAGGTGCATGGTGGGAATGACGATGCCGAAGGCCGGCAGCGGCGAGCCGATCGAGGCGGCGGCGACGCCGCCCACGAAGCCGGCGCCCATCTGGATGAAGCCCATCATTGCCGATGCCGACCCGGCAATATGCGGGAAGGGAATGAGGCCCGCGGCGGTCATGTAGGGCGACACGAAGGCGATCCCGAAGGCGCACATCGCAACCGGCACCATGACCGACAGAAACGACGGCGGCAGGTAGTGGACCGAAAGGGCCATGACGAGGCCGCCGCAGCCGCTGAAGATCAGCCCGACCAGGGGAGCGCGTTCGGCGGGCAACCACCTCGATATGACCCGGAGGCAGACCGAACCCATCAGGAAGAAGCCGGATTGCATCAGCATGCTCAGGCCGAACTGGGTTGGCGTCAGCCCGACCTTCTCGATCAGGATGAACGGCAGCACGGCCGCCTGGGCATACATCGAGCCCACCGCGCCGGCCAGAACGACCGCGGTGAACAGGAAGCGGGGCAAGGCGACGATTTCCGCATAGGCCTGGACGAGCCGCAGCGGCTTCAGCCGGCTGCGATCCGGCACGGTCGTCTCCTTGAGGCAGACGGTGGAGAGAAAAACGAGCAGGGCGCCGAAGCCGACCATCAGCAGGAATACCGATCGCCAGCCGAAGGCGGCGAGTGCAAGGCCGCCGATCGTCGGACCGAGGGACGGCCCGATCGCCAGGATGATGCCCATGGTGTTGATGATCCGCGCCGCGTCGCCGCCGTTGAACTGGTCCCGCACGATGGCACGCGACACGGTGATGCCGACCGAAGCGCCGATACCCTGGATCAGGCGGCCGGCGAGCACCCATTCGACCGTCGGAGCAAAGGCCGCAAGCAGAGAACCGGCAAGATAGATGAGCAGGAAGCTCAGCGAGGCAGACTTGCGGCCGAAGGCATCGGAGACGGGCCCGGCGACCAGCTGCGCCAGCGCAAAGCCCGCGAAATAGAGCGACAGCGACATCTTGATCGCCGCTTCCGTGGTGTCGAAGGCGCGCACCAGTTCCGGCATCGCCGGCGTATAGATCGCCATGGAAATCGGCCCGATCGCCGTCAGGAGGGCGCCGATGATCGTGGTTCGGCGTTCGCTCATCCGAGCGGGGATAGGCGGCATGTTATCGGCTTTCATCAGGTGCAGTCTGCAGTGCGGCGGAGGGGACGGCGGCTTGCAGGTTGGCGTTGAACAGGGTCAGCGCCTCGCGCAGGATCCGGTTGTCTTCCTCGCTGAGGCCTTCGGTCGCCTGGCCAAGGATGGCGTTCAATTCGTTGCGGATCGAACCGATCATCTCGCTGGAAGTCTCGGTGAGATTGATCCGCTTGGCGCGCCGGTCAGCGGAGCATTGCTGCCTTTCGACCAACCCGAGTGCCTCCAGCTTGTCGAGATAGGCGCAGAGCGTCATCGGCTCGACGCCCATGCGGGCGGCGATGTCGAGCTGGCGGCTGCCGTCGAGAGCCGCGATGTTGATCAGGGCGCGAGCTTCGCCGGGTGTCAACCCCAGGCCTGCCTGGGCGATGCGGCGCTCGAAGGCGGCACGCAGCAGTCGGGCACTGTCGACGATCAGGAACCCCAGAATATCCATATGCTTTTCGGCATCCTTTGCCTCGTCGTCGAATTTCATAAGGCACGCTTACTATCTTTCGGGTGCGAGGCAAACGGAAAAGGGGGACGCTGGTTGCATTGACACCGGTAAAACCGGAGGCGAGATTGTCGCAGCCTTCCGACGGAGACCATGATGTCATCATCGCTGCTTGCCGGCGCCTTTTTCGCGGCGCTTGCCTATACGCTCATTCCCGGGCCGGCATTCCTGGCGCTGCTCGGCATCGGTGCCGGGCAGGGAAGGCAGGCCGGGGCCTTCTTCATGGGCGGCCATCTGGCGGGGGACATCCTGTGGTCCGGACTGGCGCTGGTGGCGATCATCGGCGCCAAGACGGTCGGCACCACCCTCTTCGACATACTCGGGGTTTTCTGCGGGCTCTATCTCGGCTGGATCGGCTGGAGCGCATTGCGGGCGAAACCGAAGGAGGACGGCGGCGCTCTGGTGACGGTCGAAAAACCGCTGCGGCGCGGGCTGATCTTCGGCCTGACGAACCCCAAGGGATATCCGGTGGCGCTGGCGACGTTCACCGCGCTGCTCGCAAGTTCTGCCGATGCACTGGATTTCAGCGCGCTGCCGCTTCTTCTCGCCGTGTCGCTGATCGGGTTCCTGACCGCCGATCTGGTGCTGATCGGGATTATCGGCGCCGGCGTGGTGCGGCGTTTCTATCGGAAACACGAGAGGGTGATCGTCCGGCTTTCCGGACTGCTGTTCATCGGCTTTGCGGTGCAGGCGCTCTGGCACTCGGCACCGGGCCTGTTCGGCTATCGGCGGGCCTGAAGGTGGGATGCGGCTAAGCTTTGCCGATCAGACTTCGATGAAGGCCATGACTGCGCGAAGGACGTTGGCGCGGGACGTATCGCCGAGCGACATGGCGATTTCAAGCTGGTTGCGGTAATAGTCGTGGAAGTTGAAGCCGGTTTCGTCGGTGACCTGCGACAGGTCCATCAACTGTCCTTGAGCATCGACGGCGTGTGTTGGAAGTTCTTCGGACAGCGTTATGTATGTGTCCTGGTCGATCTTGCCGGCCTGATAGTTTTCAAGCGCGAGCGCGCGCAGATCGCGCGGGGTGATCGCCGAAAAATCAATCGGCGATTCATCCGCGTCGGGCACCTGAAAGGTGATCTGGCTCTGCCGACTTCCATGCTCGGAAGATTTCTCGACCTTGTTGTTTCGAGAATGGTCTCTTTGCAGTAAGTTGGTAGACCAGCGCAAGGAACTGATTTCCATGGCTATATCCTGTTTCATCGGATACTGGGCCAAAAGTACCTTTGATTACTGCACTGCGTCAAATGGTTAATAACCGTTAATTGTTGTGTATGATTTCTTGCTGAAAAACGAAAATGGACGGGCGCATACCCATTCCCGCCGCCTTCTCCTATATGAATGGCGAAGCATCGTTATGAAGGATATATATTCATGTCTTCTAATCTTCTGGTGAACCCCGCTCTGGTGGACTGGAACGGTCATCACGGCCTGCCGCGCTTCGATCAGGTGAAGGACGAGGACTTCGCTCCCGGCTTCGACGCAGCGCTTGCCGCCCACGAAGCGGAGATCGATGCGATCGCCAACAATCCGGAAGAGCCGACCTTTACCAACACGGTCGTTGCCCTGGAGACCGCAGGCGATGCCCTGTCGCGCGTTTCGGCGCTGTTCTGGGGCAAGGCCGGTGCCCATACCAACGAGAATATCCAGGCACTCGAGCGCGAGATCGCGCCAAAAATGTCCCGCCATTATTCGAAGATCGGCATGAATGCGGCGCTGTTTGCCCGCATCGATACGCTCTGGGACAATCGCAAGGAACTGGGCCTGACGCTCGAGGAAGAGCGGGTGCTGGAACGTCACTGGAAGGGTTTCGTCAAGGCCGGCGCCAAGCTTGCCAAGGCCGAGCAGGAGCGGCTTGCCGATATCAACGAGAAACTTGCCGGGCTCGGCGCCAAGTTCGGCCAGAACGTTCTGGGCGACGAGAAAAGCTGGTCGCTGAAATTGTCCGACGAGGCCGAGCTCGACGGCCTGCCGGCGTTCCTGCGCGATGCCATGGCATCCGCGGCCCGCGAACGCGGCGAGGCGGACGGCTATATGGTGACGCTGTCGCGCTCGATCATCGAACCGTTCCTCACCTTCTCGACCCGCCGGGACCTGCGCGAACAGGCTTTCAGGGCCTGGGCGGCGCGCGGACAAAACGGCGGCGAGACCGACAATCTCGGGATCGTGCGCGAAACGCTGGCGCTGCGGGCGGAAAAGGCAAAACTGCTCGGATACGAAAATTTCGCGGCCTACAAGCTCGACAACACAATGGCGAAGACGTCCGATGCGGTGAATACGCTGCTCCGCCAGGTCTGGGACAAGGCGCGCTCCAAGGCGCTGGAGGAAGAGGCGAGCCTTGGCGGCCTGATCGCCGAGGAGGGCAAGAACCACGAGGTCATGCCGTGGGACTGGCGTTATTATGCCGAGAAGCTGCGGCAGCGGACCTTCGATTTCTCCGAAACCGAACTGAAGCCCTATCTGCAGCTCGAAAAGATCATCGAGGCCTGCTTCGATGTCGCCGATCGCCTGTTCGGCATCAAGGCGGTCGAGGTGAAGGGTGTTTCGGCCTACCATCCGGATGTGCGGGTGTTCGAGGTCCGCGACCGGGACGGTTTTCTGAAGGCGCTGTTCCTCGGCGATTATTTCGCCCGGTCCTCGAAGCGCTCCGGCGCCTGGATGAATTCCCTCCAGTCGCAGCATAAGCTGCCGCTGAAGAACGGCGCGACAGGCGAGCTGCCGATCATTTACAACGTCTGCAATTTTGCCAAGCCCGCCGAAGGCAAGCCGGCCTTGCTGTCGATCGACGACGCCCGCACCCTGTTCCACGAATTCGGCCACGCGCTGCACGGCATGCTGTCGGATGTCACCTATCCGTCGGTCTCCGGCACCGGCGTGTCGCGCGATTTCGTCGAACTGCCGTCGCAGCTTTACGAGCATTGGCTGACCGTGCCGGAAATCCTGGAAAAATATGCCGTGCATTACGAAACCGGCAAGCCGATGCCGAAGGCGCTGCTCGACAAGGTGCTGGCGGCCCGCACCTTCAACGCCGGTTTCGCGACGGTGGAATTCACCTCCTCGGCGCTGGTGGACATGGCGTTTCATACCCGCGGAGCGGTCGAAGATCCGATGGCGGTGCAGAAGGAAGTGCTCGACGAGATCGGCATGCCGGCCTCGATCGTCATGCGCCACGCGACGCCGCATTTCCAGCACGTGTTTTCGGGTGACGGTTATTCGGCGGGCTACTATTCCTACATGTGGTCGGAAGTGCTCGATGCGGACGCCTTCTCCGCCTTCGAGGAAACCGGCAACGCCTTCGATCCGGTCATGGCGCGCAAGCTCAAGAACAACATCTACTCCGTCGGGGGCTCGATAGATCCGGAAGAGACCTACAAGGCGTTCCGCGGAAAGTTGCCGGACCCGAAGGCGATGCTGAAGAAAAAGGGCCTCGCGATGGTCGAGGAGCTTTCCGGCAGCGACGCCTGAGCGCGTTGCGATTCCGAGTCTTCCGGGATAGAATAGGGCCGAAGATTTGCCGATCATCGGCCTGTCATGCGGCGGCCGTAATACCGTAGCGCCAGATCGCAACATCGATCTGGCGGCAGTCGCGCGGGGGTCGATCTGGCTCGGTGTCGCCATGGCCTTCATTGCAATCGTGGCGACCACCCTCCTGCCGCTCCTCTTGGCCACCGTCTTGAGGCGCAGCGGGCTGGTGGCGAAACAGCTATCAACCATCATCGCGCTCACCCCTTTCGCAAATGCGAAAAACAGGGTATGAGGCCGCAAAACGAATTGGGTGCCGCCTCCCGTTGCCGCGCCAAGAGCTCAGAGATTCAAAACATGAAAATGCGAAATATCGCGATCATCGCACACGTCGACCATGGGAAGACCACTCTTGTCGACGAACTCCTGAAGCAGTCCGGCTCGTTCCGTGACAACCAGCGCACCACCGAGCGCATGATGGACAGCAACGATCTCGAAAAAGAACGTGGCATCACCATTCTTGCCAAGGCGACCTCGATCGAGTGGAAGGGCGTTCGCGTCAACATCGTCGACACCCCCGGCCACGCCGACTTCGGCGGCGAAGTCGAGCGCATTCTCTCAATGGTGGACGGCGCGATCGTTCTCGTCGACTCCTCGGAAGGCCCGATGCCGCAGACCAAGTTCGTGGTCGGCAAGGCGCTGAAGGTCGGCCTTCGCCCGATCGTCGCGATCAACAAGATCGACCGTCCGGACGGCCGCCACGAGGAAGTCATCAACGAAGTCTTCGACCTCTTCGCCAATCTCGACGCCACCGACGAACAGCTCGATTTCCCGATCCTCTACGGTTCCGGTCGCGATGGCTGGATGAACGTCAATCCGGAAGGCCCGAAGGATGAGGGGCTCGCCCCGCTTCTCGACCTGGTGCTGAAGCACGTTCCCGAGCCGAGCGTCGGTGAAGAAGACGGCGCGTTCCGCATGATCGGCACGCTGCTCGAAGCCAACCCCTTCCTCGGCCGCATCATCACCGGCCGTATCCATTCCGGCTCGATCAAGCCGAACCAGCCCGTCAAGGTGCTGTCCCAGGACGGCAAGACGGTCGAAACCGGCCGTATCTCCAAGATCCTCGCCTTCCGCGGCATCGAGCGTACGCCGATCGACGAAGCGCATGCGGGCGATATCGTCGCCATTGCCGGCCTCTCAAAGGGCACCGTCGCCGACACGTTCTGCGATCCCTCGGTCACCGAGGCGCTGCATGCACAGCCGATCGACCCGCCGACCGTTACCATGTCCTTCCTCGTCAACGACAGCCCGCTTGCCGGCACCGAAGGCGACAAGGTGACGAGCCGCGTCATCCGCGACCGCCTGTTCAAGGAAGCCGAAGGCAATGTCGCGCTGAAGATCGAGGAAGCCGAGGGCAAGGATTCGTTCTACGTTTCCGGTCGTGGCGAATTGCAGCTCGCCGTCCTGATCGAAACCATGCGCCGCGAAGGTTTTGAGCTTGCCGTGTCGCGTCCGCGCGTCGTCATGCACAAGTCCGAGGACGGCACGCTGATGGAGCCGATCGAGGAAGTCGTCATCGACGTCGATGAGGAGCATTCCGGCGTCGTCGTGCAGAAGATGTCCGAGCGCAAGGCCGAAATGGCCGAGCTGCGTCCGTCCGGCGGCAGCCGCGTTCGCCTGGTATTCTTCGCGCCGACCCGCGGCCTGATCGGCTATCAGTCGGAACTGCTGACCGATACCCGCGGCACGGCGATCATGAACCGCCTGTTCCACGACTATCAGCCCTACAAGGGCGAGATCGGTGGCCGCACCAACGGCGTGCTCCTGTCCAACCAGTCCGGCGAAGCCGTTGCCTATGCGATGTTCAATCTGGAAGACCGTGGCCCGATGATCATCGAGCCGGGCGAAAAGGTCTATATGGGCATGATCATCGGCATTCACAGCAGAGACAACGACCTTGAGGTCAATGTCCTCAAGGGCAAGCAGCTGACCAACATCCGTTCTGCCGGCAAGGACGAAGCCGTCAGGCTGACCCCGCCGATCCGCATGACGCTCGACCGTGCGCTGTCCTGGATCCAGGACGACGAGCTGATGGAAGTGACGCCGAAGAACATCCGGCTGCGCAAGACCTATCTCGACGCCAACGACCGCAAGCGCTTCGGCAAGGCGAAAATCGCCTGATTTCGACAGCATGCTCTGAGCCTTTCAAAACCCGGCAGAAATGCCGGGTTTTTTTCTGTGCCTGAGACCCGGCCGCCCTTGTCGCAAAGGTTAAAAACACGTTAACGTTGCCGCGTCGTCCACATGAGAAGTCTGTGGGCAATCCGCTCTACACACATTGGTGGAATGGCGGATTGCCAGCATCAGGGCCTAGAGTAAACGTTATGAAAACGTTATCGATCGATGTCCGGCGGGCCGACCCGCAAGACGCTCGCGCCATTTCCGAGGCGCACCGCCAGGCATGGACCCAGGCCTATGCAGGCCTCATTCCCCACAAGCCGCTGACCCAGATGCTGGAGCGCCGGGGCGAGGCATGGTGGCGCAAGGCGACCCGCGGACCCGCGACCCTGCTGGTGCTCGATGTCGCCGACCAGGTCGCCGGTTACGCCACGATCGGCCTCAACCGGGCCCGTGCCCTGCCTTATGACGGCGAGGTCTACGAAATCTATCTGCGTCCGGAATTTCAGGGCATCGGCCTTGGCCGCCGTCTGTTCGGCGAAAGCCGCCGGCTCCTGAAGTCGCTCGGCTGCGAAGGTCTCGTCGTCTGGTGCCTGGAGGACAGCGAGCACGCGGCGCGTTTCTTCCGCCGGCACGGCGGCGTGGACCTTGCCGAAGGCATGGAGGATTTTGGCGGCACTCAGCTTCGCAAGATCGGTTTCGTCTGGTCCTGAACGGTCCGCCTCCAACTCCCTGAATTTGAAAGATTTCTAGTGTTGCGGCGCGTATTGCGGTTCAACATTGGCGTCAAAGCCTTGTTGCCTTGCAGCATGATTCCCGCTATCGACGCTTAACTTTGTTGAACCTCATCGGGGACCAGAATGCGTATCGATGCAATTTCCGTTGGCAAGAATCCGCCTGAAGACGTCAACGTCATCGTTGAAGTGCCGGTCGGCGGCCAGCCGATCAAGTACGAAATGGACAAGGAAGCCGGCGCTCTCGTCGTCGACCGCTTCCTCTACACGCCGATGACCTATCCGGGCAATTACGGCTTCGTACCGCATACGCTTTCGGAAGACGGCGACCCGATCGACGTCCTCATCTGCAACACCCGCCCGCTGGTTCCGGGCTGCGTCATCAACGTGCGCCCGATCGGCGTGATGATCATGGAAGACGACGGCGGCAAGGACGAGAAGATCATCGCCGTGCCGGTTCCGAAGCTGACCCAGCGCTACGACAAGATCAAGAACTACACCGACATGCCCGAGATCACGCTGAAGCAGATCGAGCATTTCTTCGAGCACTACAAGGATCTGGAGCCCGGCAAATGGGTGAAGATCGGCGGCTGGCAGAATGTCGACGTGGCAAAGACGCTGATCATCGAAGCCATCGAGCGCTACAAGGCCCAGAAATAAGCCGTCAGGCCTTCAGGACCTTTTTGAATTTCTCCTCCAAATCCTCCGGGTCGCCATCGATCCGGAGGATTTTTTTGCGCGCGGTTTCGCCCGACAGGATCGAAATGGAGGATTTGGGAAGGCGGAACGTATCGGCCAGCAGCAAGATCAGCGCCTTGTTGGCCTTGCCGTCCTCCGGCACGGCGGTGACGCGTGCCTTCAGGAACACCTCGCCATCGGCAGCGGTCTCGATGCCCTCGACGGCATTGCGGCCCGAATTCGGCGTAAGCCGGATTGCGAGCCGCAGATGGTCGGAATGCTTGCTGTAGGCGCCGCTCACGCAACCAGCGGATAGATCGACGTCCACATCAGCGAGCGAATGAAGAAGATGATCAGGAGCAGGATGACGGGCGAGATATCGATGCCGCCGAGGTCCGGCATGATGCGACGGATGGGACGCAGCGCCGGCTCGGTGACGGCGAAGAGGAAACGGCCGATCGCATCGACGAACTGGTTTCTCGAATTGATGACGTTGAAGGCATAGAGCCACGAGAAGATGGCGCTGGCGATCAGCACCCAGGTATAGAGGTTCAAGGCCAAATCGATGGTCTGAAACAGGGCGAGCATTAACGTCTCCATTTCTTTGTTGACAGACATGTAGACATTGGCGAACTAACGGGCAAGTGCCGCGCCCGCGCCTCATCCGATTCATGTTTAACGGGCGGCGGGCACGCTGCCGGCTTCCGGCTCCGCTGAAAGTGTTGCCTCATGTCCATTTCTGCCTCGGGCGATCGTTTCGCCGCCTTCCGGCACTCATCTTATACTCGCTTCTTCTTTTCCCGACTTTTCTCGGCTTTTGCGATCCAGATCATCAGCGTCGCGGTCGGCTGGCAGATGTACGACGAGACGAGCAATCCGCTCTATCTCGGCCTGATCGGCCTTTTCCAGTTCCTGCCGTCGCTGCTCCTGATCCTCGTCACCGGTTCGGTCGCTGACCGTTATAACCGACGCGCGATCATGGCGATCTGCATGGTGGTCGGGGCGCTCTGCGCCGGCGCCCTTCTGGCTCTCACCGTCACCCATTCGTTTTCGCCCTGGCCGGTTTTCGGCATCCTGATCGTGTTCGGGATCGAACGGGCCTTCATGGGGCCGGCGGTCCAGTCGCTCGGTCCCAACCTGGTGCCGGAACAGGACCTGCCGAACGCAGTCGCCTGGAATTCCTCGTCCTGGCAGACGGCGGCGATCCTCGGCCCGGTTGCCGGCGGCCTGCTCTACGGCATCAGCGCGGTTTCTGCCTATTCGGTCGCACTGGTCTTCCTCGTCCTCGCCGCCGCCCTGGTGTTCATGATCCCGAAGCCTCCGCAGCGCAACGCTGCGGAAAAGGTGAGCTGGGGCCAGATCCTGGCCGGCTTCCACTTCATCTCGCGGGAAAAGATCGTGCTCGGAGCGATCTCGCTGGATCTCTTCGCGGTCCTGCTTGGCGGCGCGGTGGCGCTGATGCCGATCTTTGCGCGTGACATTCTCGAACTCGGCCCCTGGGGCCTCGGCATGCTGCGGGCAGCACCGGGCGTCGGGGCGATCGTCGTCGCGATCTACCTCGCCTTCTATCCGATCCGCCACCATGCCGGTCTGGCGATGTTCATCGGCGTCGGGCTGTTCGGCCTCGGCACGCTGATCTTCGGTCTCTCAGCGACGCCCTGGCTGTCGATCTCGGCGCTGATGCTGATGGGAGCGTCCGACATGATCTCGGTCTATGTGCGCGAGACGCTGATCGCGCTCTGGACGCCGGACGAGGTGCGCGGCCGGGTCAACGCGGTCAACATGGTGTTCGTCGGTGCGTCCAACGAGCTCGGGGAGTTCCGCGCGGGTACGATGGCCTCGATCTTCGGCGCCGTACCGGCCGTGGTCATCGGCGGTGTCGGCACGCTGGGCGTCGCGATCATCTGGGCCATGGGCTTCCCGAAGCTGCGCAGGATCGACAGTCTCGATGCGCCGGACCGGGAAGAGAGATCGGTTCAGCCGGCCTGAAGCGCCGGCTGTCGACCGTGTCCGATCTGTTCGCCGTCGGCCTGCGTGCCGTGGGCCTGCGGGTCGAAGACGAGATCGAGGAAATTCCAGAGCCATTCCTTGAGCGGCGCGTCGAAGATCATCCGGCCCTCTAGGTGGTCGCGGCCCGCCTGTGCATTCGGCATGGTGAAACGCTCGGCGCCATGCACGACCCAGCGCTGCATCATGGCCCGTGTCAGTTCCGCGTGGAACTGCAGGCCCCAGGCGTTGTCGCCGTAGCGGATCGCCTGGTTGGGATAAGCGTCGCCTTCGGCAAGCAGCTGCACGCCGCGCGGGATGTCGAAGCCTTCGCGGTGGAAGTGATAGACCATTTTCGGCCATTTCATCAGCAGCCGGCCGTGTTCGGTAGCGCGTAGCGGATACCAACCGATTTCGGTTAGGCCGTTTTTCTCCGCGGCGACCGTGCCGCCGAGATGGCGCACCATCATCTGGGCGCCGAGGCAGATGCCGAGATAGGGCTTGTTCTCCCTGAGTGGAACGCCGATCCAGTCGATCTCCGTCCTGACGAACGGATCCGGGTCGTTGGCGCTCATCGGCCCGCCGAAGATCACCGCGCCGGAGTGATCGGCCATGGTGTCCGGCAGGGGATCGCCGAGCACGGGGCGGCGGATATCGAGAGGGAAACCCTTGTCGGAAAGCATCTGGCCGACGCGCCCGGGCGACGAGCGCTCCTGGTGCAGCACGATGAGCACGGGAAGTTTTCGGGTATGACGGGAGGGAAACATCAGCATTTCAACAACGTCCTCAGTCTCCTCCCTCAACTCCTCCGGTTGCACGGGCGGCGGCCTGCTGACGCTCCAGAACCCTGTCGCGCGCCGAAACGCCCAGAAGATCGGCGATCCTCCAGATCACGTGATCTTCGATCTCGCTGCGCTGGCCGTCGGCATAAACGATATCCCAGAGGATGCCGAGAAGCTCGACGCGGTCCTCTTCGTCGACGAGATGTTTTCTAAGATCGGAAGTGAAGCGGTAATAGTCAACCGCCTCGCTGCCGGCCTGATGGCCGATCTCGATCAACGCCTTCAGGCGATCCTCGCTCAAGTCGTAACGTTCGCGCAGCAGGTCGCGAAACTTCTGCTGTTCCCGGGGCGAGACGTTGCCATCCGCCTCCATCACCTGGAAACAGAGCGCGACAAACGCCACCCGGGGGTCATCGGAGGCGAATTCCTGCGTATGGTGGGACCCTGTCAGAGTTTGGAGGAAGGCCTGAATGCGATCTAACATCTATCTCCAGGCCCTCGCCATTCTAGAACAGCCGGAGCCTCGTTGCGGGCTGCGCGGCATCGGGATCTTTCACACCCGGATCATCCGGCGGGCGGCCGAAAAAGGGAACGGGCTCCTCCTCATTTTCAGGGGATTTTCCGTCCTTCGGCGTCACATTCGCCGGGGCTGGTGTTTTTGCTGCAACAGCTAACTCCTTCTGAGCCGGCTTTGCCTCCTGCGGGGCTGGCTTGACCTCGACGAGAATGGGCTTCGGGGTCTCTTCTGTCGCGGTGTCGGCCTTCGCCTCGCTGACCGTGACAGGCGGCAGGCTGGCGATCGCGGTATCGGCCGCGAGCGAACCTTCCTCGACCGGGCCTTCGAGCTGGTCGAACGGCGCCTTCCACTCGAAAGCATCGAGCCGGCCGGTCACCGGAGAGAGCGGCAGCCATTTTTCCGAGACGAAACCATCGGCGACCCAGGCGGGGTCCCGCGGTGCGCGCAACGCTTGCGCCATCCAGTGGCGAACGCGGCCCTGGTCGCCGGTTTCGGCTTCCTCGATATCGGCGAGCAACAGGTAGACGGCCTCCCGCGGCTGCATGCGGGCGGCGGCTTCCGCCTTGGCACGCGCCTTCTTGAATTGCTGGGCATCGAGCGCGGCCTGGGCCACGGCCAGCAGCGATTCGACATTGTTCGGGCGCATCGCCTCGAGCTTTTCGGCGCGTTTCAGCCGATCCACGGTGCTGTCGCCGCTGCGGGCGCGGATATAGGCGCCGGCGATTTCCGGATGCGGCCCGAGCTTCCAGACACCTTCGAGGGTGGATGCCGCCTTGCGGACATTGTCCTCGCGCAGCCAGGCCTTGGCGGCGATGACTGCGGCGGGCACTAGATCCTTGGCGAGCTTCAAGGCCGCCATGGCATCGTCGCGGGCGCCCTTCGGATCGCCCTCCAGCCGATCGTTCGCCTTGGCCGTCAGAAGCACGGCCTTCCAGCGCTCGGCCTGCGGCTTTTCGAGGATATTGGCCATGCGCTGCTGGTCGAGCAGGCGGATCGCATCGTCCCAGCGGCCGGCCTGGCTGCGGGATTCGAGCGTCGCCTGGGCAGCCCAGGGCAGGTAGGGCGCATGCTCGACGGCTTTTTCCGCATATTGGCGGGCGGCCTCGTTGGCGCCGAGCCGGCGGGCTTCCATGTAGAGGCCACGCAGGCCCAGTTCGCGGGTTTCCGGATCCTCGGCCATCTGCTCGAACTTTTTGCGCGCTTCGTCGTGCTTGCCTTCGATCAAGGCTGCCTGGGCTTCGAGGAGATGTATCAATGGCTCCTGGTCTGCACTGATCAGCCCGCGGGTGCGAAGGCTCATCTTGCGGGCGAGCAGCGCATTGCCGGCACCGGCGGCGATCAAGCCGGTCGACAGCGCCTGGTAACCGCGGTCGCGCTTGCGGGCGCGAAAATAACGGCGGACGGAATAGGGCGAGGTCCAGATCACCCCGACGATCCACCAGAGGAGCATCGCAAGGCCGATCAGCGCGACCATGGCGGTCGCGGCCACCATCAGGCTCGTTTCGATCAGGTGGTCCTGCCAGGTGATGGAAATCAGGCCGGGGCGATCCGCAAGCCATGAGAAACCCCAGCCGAGAGCCAGCACCACAACGAGAAAAATGAAAAGTCTGACCATCCGGTTCTTCCGTCCTCAGCCTTGGGTGCCGGCGACGGCGCGCGTCAGCGTTCCGCCCACGAGATTTTCCACCTGAATGCGGGCATCGAGCTTCTGCTTGAAATCGCGCGAAACCGCCTTTGCCGGTTCCGGCAGCGCGTCCCATTCGCGGGCGGAGGCCTGGAGATCGCCGTTGCGCAGCGCATTTTCCATCCGGGCGACGACCGCATCCGGCGTTTCGCCCTGGACGTC
Organism: Neorhizobium sp. T7_12; assembly: GCF_002968535.1. Taxonomy (NCBI): domain Bacteria; kingdom Pseudomonadati; phylum Pseudomonadota; class Alphaproteobacteria; order Hyphomicrobiales; family Rhizobiaceae; genus Neorhizobium; species Neorhizobium sp. T7_12. Next base: position 40,636 of record NZ_PVBK01000019.1, read on the forward strand.
GCCGACCCGGCGAACCTTGACCACCGACATGGCGGAGGAAAGCAGCCGGCTGGCAATGCCCTCGTTCGGGTCCGACTGGACGGTCGCCTCCAGCATGGCATCGGCAATGCGGGGGAAATCGCGCTGCAGCTCGGCGCGCGCGGGCACGCCGGCGGACGCGAACTTTTGCAGGTCGGCGACGGCGGGATCGTCACCGGCGACGGTCACGAAGGTCTGCAGTTCGGTTTCGAACGGGCCGCCGCGATCGATGCCGGCCTTGAGGGCGGCGGCTGCGACAGCGCGTGCGACCTGCTGTTCCGGGCCGCGGTCGTTCAGCTTGGCCTCGGCCTGGTCCAGGCGCTGGGCGAGACCGGAATCAGCGCTCGCCGCCGACTGGACGGTGGCGCGGAGCCGGTCGAGATCGGCCTTCAGGGCGCCAAGCGCCTGTTCGCTGGCACCGCTCGACGTGCGAGGCGCTGTTTCAAGCGCAGCAACCCGGCTGGCGAGCGAGGCATCGGGGGCAGCCGCTGCGGCAGGCCGGTTTCTGAGTGCTGCGATTTCCTGGCGCAGTTCGGCGAGTTCAGAGGTAAGGCCGGCCGTGTTCGAGGCGGCGGGAGCGGGCGTGGTGCCTGGAAGATAACCGGCATATTGCATGCTGCCGGCCAGCAGCAGCGCGACGATGCCGCCGAAAATGCCGGCCGCGATCAGCGTCGACGTGGCAGGGCTCGGACGTAGAGGCGTGGCGGATGTCGATTCTGGTTCTGGGGCCACGGTCGCGGGCTGCGGTTCGCTCTGGGCGGCGGCAGACCAGGGGTCGTCATAACGCGGCTCGTCTGTGGCCGAGGAGTTGGTAGCCGGTTCTTCCGTGGGCTCGGGCTTGGCCGGCTCTTCGGCTGTTGCGGAAACGTCTTCGGCGGGCTCCGCGGCACTCACCGTTTCGTCGGTGTCGTTGCTGCGGACGGGTTCGGTGACGACATCGGACTGCTCGGCGGTCAAGTCGATCGTGACCGGCTCCTTGTCCGTCTTGGATCGGCGGGGTGGTTGTTCCGGTACCATCTCGACCTCTTTTTGCATGCGCTCACAGGAAACTAGTGGGTGGGTCTTAGGAAAGAAAGGGGCGGGCGGGATTTTGGCGCCACACCTCGACTAAAGGAGTGCCAATACCCCATCCTCGTCAGGGTGGCTGGCGATCTTGATATTTCTATGAAATTCCCGCGGAATGATTTCGGCGACATTGTCGCTGAGGCAGAGGAACTGCAGGGACACGAGTTCCTGAAGGTGCGGCGCAGCGAAATCACAGAAAAGCCGGGCATTTTCCCGCGAATAGAGAAGCACGGCATCCGCCGGCGGATCGAGAAGAGTGCCGCGGATAAGAGCTTCATCGTAGGCTATGGGTGTCATTTCATAGATTTCGGCGGTGACGAACGGCACCGCCGCCACGTGCAGGCCATCTTCGAATTTTGGCGAACGCGGCTTGCCGGCAAGATAGAGCAGCGGAGCGTCGAACGAAGGTGCATCGCTTGCGATGATCTTTGCGAGTCCGGCGCCTGTGCCAGGCCCGCGGCGAATATTCCGGAAGCCGGCATCTTCGGCAGCCTTTGCCGTTGTTTCGCCGACGGCGTAGAGGGTTCGGCCGAGAAATGGGATGAGACGCTTGCCCAACGCGGACAGCACGCGCAAGGCTTCGGCGCTGGTGACGGCCAGCGCGGAATGGGGGTTGGCGAGCACGGCCTCGGCGATCTTCGGATGATGGATCGCCCTGGTCAGCGGCAGCAGGACCGGCTGATGGCCAAGGTTCTGCAGCCGTTCGGCGGTCCGGTGGGCAGAGCTTTCGGGGCGGGTAACGACGACCCGCATCGCTTTACGACCAGCCTTCGAAAAAATCGGCGCCGGCCGCCGCACGGACGGCTTCGCCGGCCTGGCGACCGAGTTTTTCCGCGTTGACGCGTTTGCCTTCGGTCTCGATCGAATGTTCCTTGCGGCCATCCGGTGTCAGGATGAGGCCTGAGAATTTCAGATGGTCGCCCTCGCAGATGGCGTAACCGCCGATCGGTGTGCGGCAGGAGCCGTCGAGCGCTGCCAGGAAGGCGCGTTCGCAGGAGACCGCGTCATAGGTCGGGCGGTCGTTGATCGGGTCGAGAAGCGCTTCGATGCGGGCGTCACTGACACGGCTTTCGACGCAGATCGCGCCCTGCGCCGGTGCAGGGGGAAAGTCCTGCGGGTCGAGCAGTTCGGTGACCACATCCTGCTTGGCGAGGCGCTTGAGGCCGGCATAGGCGAGCAGGGTCGCATCCACCTGGCCTTCGCTCAGCTTGCGCAGCCGCGTTTCGACGAGGCCGCGGAAGGTGATGACCTCGATGTCCGGGCGGATGCGGCGGATCAGCGCCTGGCGGCGTAGCGACGAGGAGCCGACGGTGGCGCCATCGGGAAGGGCGGCAAGCGTATGGGCGGTGCGGCCGATAAACGCATCGCGAAAATCCTCGCGGGGCAGGTAGGCGGCGAGACGCAGGCCGTCGGGCAGCTTGGTCGGCATGTCTTTCGAGGAATGGACGGCGAAATCGAGATCGCCGGAGATCAGCCCTTCCTCCAGTTCCTGGGTGAACAGGCCCTTGCCGCCGAGCTCGGTCAGCGCCCGGTCGGTGATCCGGTCGCCGGTGGTCGACAGCACGACGATCTCGAACATGTCCTCCGGCAGGCCATGCGCCGTCATCAGCCGTGCACGCGTTTCGGAAGCCTGTGCGAGCGCCAGCGGGCTGCCGCGCGTGCCGATCCGGAAAGGTTTTGTTTGCATCCGCGTCATTCCATTGTTACCGGAGGCTTTCGTAGACCGGTTTATCCGGCATCGCAATTATCGATAGGCGTATGGCGACCTTTCTTCGCATCCTCGGCATTGAAACTAGCTGCGACGAGACGGCGGCTTCCGTCGTCGCGCGCCATGAGGACGGTCGGGGCGAAATCCTCTCCGACGTCGTGCTGTCGCAGCTTGACGAACACAGCGCCTATGGCGGCGTCGTGCCGGAGATTGCGGCGCGTGCACATGTCGAGGCGCTGGACGGACTGATCGAGGAGGCGCTGGCGCGCGCCAATGTGTCGCTCGACGAGATCGATGCGGTCGCCGCAACCTCCGGTCCCGGTCTGATCGGCGGGCTGATTGTCGGACTGATGACCGCCAAGGCGATCGCGCGGGCCGCCGGCAAGCCGCTGATGGCGATCAATCACCTCGAAGGTCATGCGCTGACGGCGCGGCTGACCGACGGGCTTTCCTTTCCCTACCTGATGCTGCTCGTGTCCGGCGGCCATACCCAGCTCGTCCTGGTGCGCGGCGTCGGCGAATACGAGCGCTGGGGCACGACGATCGACGATGCGCTTGGCGAGGCGTTCGACAAGACGGCAAAGTTGCTCGGCCTGCCCTATCCCGGCGGGCCGGCTGTCGAGAAGGCGGCGCTGAAAGGCAATCCGGACCGGTTCTCGCTGCCGCGGCCGCTGGTCGGCGAAGCGCGGCTCGACTTTTCCTTCTCGGGCCTCAAGACGGCGGTGCGCCAGGCGGCGACCGAGATCGCCCCCTTGAGCGAGCAGGATGTCGCCGATATCTGCGCCTCGTTCCAGAAGGCGATTTCCCGCACGCTGCGCGACCGCATTGGCCGCGGGCTGGCGCGCTTCAAACAGGAATTCGCGCATCTCGATGTCGATCGGGCGCTGGTCGTCGCCGGTGGGGTTGCCGCCAACCAGGAAATTCGCCGGACGCTACAGGCGCTCTGCATCGAGAATGGCTTCCGCTTCATCGCGCCGCCGCTGCGCCTCTGCACCGACAATGCGGCGATGATCGCCTGGGCGGGGCTCGAGCGGATGGCGGAGGATCTGCCAACGGACGGTTTCGACGTGGCCCCGCGCTCGCGCTGGCCGCTCGACAAGGACGCCAAGACCCTGCTTGGGTCCGGCAAGCGAGGAGCCAAGGCATGAGCGGTGCGGAGAAAATCGTCGTCATCGGCGCCGGCGCCTTCGGGACCGCGCTTGCCGCCGTGATTTCGCTGGAAGGCCGGCATCCGGTGACCCTGATCGGCCGCGATCCTTCGCTGATGAGCGATCTGCGCGACGACCGGGTGCATGATGCCGCACTTCCCGGCGTGCCCCTGCCGGATGCGCTGGAGTTTTCCGCCGAGCCGGATGCGATCGGCGAGGCGAGCCTCGTGCTTTTTGCCATGCCCTCGCAGGCGCAGGCGGATGCGGCACGGCATTACGGTCCTTATCTTGCCGACGGCGCGGTGGTCGTCACCTGCGCCAAGGGCATCGACAGATCTTCAGGCCGGTTGCTGACCGAGCTGCTGGAGGCGGAATTGCCGCATCATCCGGTCGCGGTGCTTTCCGGGCCGGGTTTTGCGGCCGATATCGCCCGCGGCCTGCCGACGGCGATGGCGATTGCGGCGGGGGATGAGGCATTGGCGGAACGGCTCGCCAACGCGCTCTCCAGCCGTACCTTCCGCCTCTATGCTTCCACCGACCGGATCGGTGTTCAGCTCGGCGGCGCGCTGAAGAACGTGCTGGCTATCGCCTGCGGAATCATCGAAGGCGCCGGGCTCGGCGAATCGGCGCGTGCAGCACTGATCTCGCGCGGTCTTGCGGAAATGTCGCGGCTGGTCGAGGCGATGGGTGGCAAGGCGGATACGGTGCGGGGCCTGTCGGGCCTCGGCGACCTGGTGCTGACCGGCACCAGTCATCAATCGCGCAACCTGCGCTTCGGCATCGCGCTCGGCAGAGGCGAGGGCACTCAGGCCGGCGGACCGCTGGTCGAGGGGGCGTTCGCGGCATCCGTCGCGGCGCGTCTTGGCGAGAAATTCTCGGTCGAACTGCCGGTCACCCACGCGGTGGCCGATATCATCGACGGCAAGCTCGATATCATGACGGCCATGGAACAGCTGATGACCCGGCCGATCACCACCGAATAAGACATTCCCCCAAAAGGATCATGCAAGGAGAGACTGATGCTGTTTGCGTTTCTGTGCACCGACAAGCCCGGCCATCTGAACGTCCGGATGGAAACCCGCCCCACCCATCTGGAGCATCTGAACAAGCTCAATGCAGAGGGTGTGCTGAAGTTCGCAGGCCCGTTCCTCGATGAGGACGGCAAGCCGAACGGCAGCCTCGTGGTCGTCGAAGCCGCCGACATGGCCGCCGCCCGCCTGATCGCCGAAGCCGATCCCTATTACCTGGCCGGCCTGTTCGAGAAGGTCGAAGTGAAGGCTTGGAACTGGGTCTTCAACAAGCCGGAGTGAGGCGACAGATGGCATATTGGCTTTACAAATCCGAACCGTCGGCCTGGTCCTGGGAACAGCAGAAGGCGGCGGGCGAAAAGGGCACCGAATGGACCGGCGTGCGAAACTACCTGGCGCGCAACAACATGCGGGCCATGAAGATCGGCGACAAGGGTTTTTTCTACCACTCGAATGACGGACTGGAGATCGTCGGCATCGTCGAGGTCTGCGCGCTGTCGCATCCCGATTCGAGCGCCAAGGGCGACCCGAAGTGGGATTGCGTCGACATCCGCGCGGTGACCGACATACCGACGCCGGTGACGCTGAAGGATATCAAGGCGAACCCGAAGTTCGAGAAGATGTCGCTGGTGACGTCGATGCGGCTTTCGGTGCAGCCGGTGACCGACGAGGAATATTTCGAGATCTGCAAGCTCGGCGGTCTCGACAATCCGCCGAAATCGCCGGCCTGAAGCGACCTTGAAGACCGATCCACGGACCTTCATCCTCGAGAACACGGTTCTCATGAGCCCGCCGCATGTGCCGGAAATCCGGCTGCATCTGGCGAGCGAGGCGCATGACCTGTGGCTGAAGACGGAAGAAGATCTGGAGAAGATCGGTCTGCCGCCGCCGTTCTGGGCTTTTGCCTGGGCCGGCGGACAGGGGCTTGCGCGTTATATCCTCGATCATCCGGAAACGGTCGCGGGCAAAGAGGTGCTGGATTTCGCCAGCGGCTCCGGCCTGGTGGCGATTGCCGCCCGGCTCGCCGGCGCCGCCGACGTGCTGGCCGCGGATATCGATCCCTGGGCTGCGAGCGCCATGGCGCTGAATGCCGCTGAGAACGGGGTGGCGATGCGCACCACCGCCGACGACCAGATCGGCAAGGCTGTCGAGGCGAATGTCATCCTGGCCGGCGATGTCTTCTACGACCGCGATTTTGCGGCCGCCTTGATCCCCTGGTTGACGCGGCTTGCGGGCGAGGGAAAGCTGGTCCTGGTCGGCGATCCCGGCCGCAGCTACCTTCCGAAGGACAGGCTCAAGTCGCTGGCGGTCTATCAGGTGCCGGTCACCCGGGCGCTGGAAGACAGCGAGGTGAAGATGACGACCGTCTGGCGGTTTGGGTAGTTGGTGCGGAGCTTGTGCTGCCGATTTGCTTTATCGCCGGGTGATCAGGCCAATCCCTCCTCGGCGAACGCCTGGATCACGGAGGGGCGCATCTTCATATGCGCGAAGCAGTTGCGCAGGCGAGCCGGCAGTTCGACGCCGCTCCTGGGCGCAACCATCAGAACCCAGAACAAATAGCAGTCGGCAATCGTCATCTCGTCGCTGATCAGGAATTTCCTGTCGCCCATCTGGTCGGCAAGGATGGTGAAGGCTTTCGCAAGCTTTTCGCGGGCGCGCACCTTCTCCGGTTCCGGGAAGTCCTTGAAGAAGGGGACATAGTTCGCATGGATTTCGGACGACATGAAGGCGAGTGCCTCCAGCGTCCGCCACCGGGCAATGCCGCCTTCTGGCAGAAGCTTGCCGCTCTGTTCGGCAATATAGTTCAGGATGACCTGGTTTTCCGTCAGGATCGTTCCGTCATCGAGCTCAAGGGTCGGGATGTAGCCCTTCGGGTTGATCGACAAGAAATCTCGACCGTCCTCGGTCTTCTTTTCACGATTTATGCTGAGGAGCTTGTAGGCAATTCCGGTCTCGATGAGGGCGATATGATCGGCCAGGCTGCAGGCCGCAGGGTAGTAGAAAAGGTTCATGGTGGTCTCCTTGCGATAGGCCTGCCTCAGCAATGATTTAGCGGGGGAAGGTCTACAATGTTGACCACGGCCATTTATGGGACCAAATAATACCCGTCAAAAGCATATTTTTAGGAGCTGGTCAGATGGATGTGACCACCAAGCCGGCAGGAGCCGACTGCAAAGCTGTCGGCGAGATTTTAAGCCGGGTGGGTGACAAATGGACGATCCAGGTCGTCGTTGCATTGATGTCGGGTTCACGACGTTTCAACGCGATCAAGCGGTATGTCAGCGGTATTTCACAGCAGATGCTGACGCGGACACTCAAGACGCTCGAGCGCGACGGTATGGTCGAACGGACCGTTCACCACAGCACCCCGCCGCAGGTCGAATACACTTTGACGCCGCTCGGGCACTCGCTGGCGGAGACCGCGCATCAGCTTGCCCATTGGGCGGCAGCCCATCAGCTGGAAATCGAAGGCAATCGCCTTCAATATGACGTCCGTGCATCGTGAAACGATTTGCGGTGGCTCATGCTGCGATGACGCCGCTGAACTCGCCTCAGCCCCTCAATTCCCGCCGCGGATGACGCAGACGCCGGCTTCGTAGGAGCAGGCGTTTCCGAAGCCCCGCAGGCCTGTGCCGACATCGATGATCTTGGCCTTGGGCGCGAGCACCACGCGGCCTTGCTCCGCCCACCAGTAGTCTTCCGAAAAATAGCGCGCGAAATGGATGCCGAAGTCGGGGATCGGGGGAGCCTGCAGCGGTCCGCTGAAAATGCCGAGCCGGCGGACGAAGGATGCCGTGCCGGTATAGAAGACGCGGAAGCTTTCCACCTCCGGCGCGCGGTCCTCCCGTTCCGTCCAGCGATTGCCTGCCAGCCGGTAGACGCTGCTGTCGGCATCGCTCCGGCCGTCGCGGGCGTTCGTGGCGGATGCGAGCGACGCCAAAAGGCCGGCAGTGACCAGGACAGGCTTGATGCGATTCGCGATCATGGCGAAACTCCGGAGGATATGATTAACGAAACGTTATCATAAAACGGCTCCTCCCGTCCCGGCGGCAACGAAATCTTTCGAAATCCTGGTTAATGTGACAGCCGGGTTTGCACCGCGCCAGCCCCGAGAAAGCCACAATCGATTAAATTGGAAATCCGTTTGAATTGTTCTTGTCGTCCGACATTCGTACGATTAAACCACGCCAATGATGCAATGCACATTTCTTCGGCATCGCGTGCATTGCCGGGCACCCGCTCTTGATACCGCATACGACGCCGCGAGGTTCTGATGGCGAATGTGACAAATAACCGGCCCCTGTCGCCGCATCTTCAAATCTACAAATTTATCCCCACCATGGCGATGTCGATCGTTCACCGCATTACCGGTGCAGCGCTCTACTTCGGCACGCTGTTGGTCGCCGCCTGGCTGATCGCGGCCGCGTCCGGCGAGGAATATTTCAACCAGGTCAACTGGCTGTTCGGCTCGATCATCGGCCAGATCGTTCTGTTCGGTTATACCTGGGCCCTTCTTCACCATCTGCTCGGCGGCCTGCGCCACATCATGTGGGATATCGGCTACGGGTTCGAGAAGGAATTCTCGACCATGCTCGCCAAGGCCAATCTCGTGGCTTCCATCGCGCTGACCGTTCTGGTCTGGGCGATCGTGCTCATCGCTCGCTGAGGGGATCGATCATGGATATGCGCACTCCTCTCGGAAAAGTTCGCGGCCTCGGCTCGGCCAAGAGCGGCACGGAGCATTTCTGGCGTGTTCGGACCACGTCGCTCGCCCTCGTCCCGCTTCTCCTCTTCTATGTCGTCTTCCTGATCGCCTACGGCGGCAGGCCTTATGCCGAAGTGGTCGGCGCGCTCGCCAATCCCTTTGTCGCGACGATCAACGGGCTGACGGTCATCGCCAGCATCATCCACATGCGTCTTGGCATGGAAGAGATCATCCAGGACTATATCCATTCCGAAATCACGAAGATCGTTCTTCTGATCCTCAACGCCTTCTTTTCCCTCGCGGTGGGCGGCCTCTGTCTTTTCGCCGTCCTGAAAATCGCATTTGCAGGATAACCCCGTCATGGCATCCGTCACCCCCATCGCCCAGAACGGCAAGGCCTATACCTATGTCGACCATTCCTATGACGTGATCGTCGTCGGCGCCGGCGGCGCTGGCCTGCGCGCCACGCTCGGCATGGCCGAACAGGGTTTCAAGACCGCCTGCATCACCAAGGTCTTCCCGACCCGCTCGCACACCGTGGCAGCCCAGGGCGGCATTGCCGCCTCGCTGCAGAACATGACGCCGGATAGCTGGCAGTGGCACCTCTACGACACCGTCAAGGGTTCCGACTGGCTCGGTGACGTCGATGCCATGCAGTACATGGTCATGGAAGCGCCGAAGGCCGTCTACGAACTTGAGCACTACGGCGTGCCCTTCTCCCGCAACGAAGAAGGCAAAATCTACCAGCGCCCGTTCGGCGGCCACATGCAGAACTTTGGCGCCGGCCCGCCGGTGCAGCGCACCTGCGCCGCGGCAGACCGCACCGGCCACGCCATCCTGCACACGCTTTACGGCCAGTCGCTCAAGAACAACGCCGAATTCTTCATCGAATATTTCGCGCTCGACCTGATCATGTCTGACGACGGGCGCTGCACCGGCGTCGTCGCCTGGAACCTCGACGACGGCACGATCCATCGCTTCGCCGCCAAGATGGTGGTGCTGGCGACCGGCGGTTACGGCCGCGCCTATTTCTCGGCAACGTCTGCCCATACCTGCACCGGCGACGGCGGCGGCATGGTGGCTCGTGCCGGCCTGCCCTTGCAGGACATGGAATTCGTGCAGTTCCACCCGACCGGCATCTACGGCTCCGGCTGTCTGATCACCGAAGGCGCGCGCGGCGAAGGCGGTTACCTCGTCAATTCCGAGGGCGAACGCTTCATGGAACGATATGCGCCGTCGGCGAAGGACCTCGCTTCCCGCGACGTCGTCTCGCGCTGCATGACGCTGGAAATCCGCGAAGGCCGCGGCGTCGGCAAGAACAAGGACCACATCTTCCTGCATCTCGACCATCTCGATCCGGCCGTTTTGCACGAGCGTCTGCCGGGCATTTCCGAGAGCGCCAAGATCTTTGCGGGTGTCGACGTGACACGGGAGCCGATCCCGGTCCTGCCGACCGTGCATTACAACATGGGCGGCATCCCGACCAATTTCTGGGGTGAAGTGCTCAACGCCGACAGCAACAATCCGGAACGTCTGCTGCCGGGCCTGATGGCCGTCGGCGAAGCGGGCTGCGCCTCGGTTCACGGCGCCAACCGCCTCGGCTCCAACTCGCTGATCGACCTCGTGGTCTTCGGCCGCGCCGCCGCGATCCGCGCCGGCGAGGTGATCAACAAGGCCGAGCCGATCCCGGCCCTCAACATCGCCGCCTGCGATAAGCTCATGGAGCGTTTCGACCGCCTGCGGAACGCCAATGGCGGCACGCCGACCGCGGTGCTGCGCGACAAGATGCAGCGCACCATGCAGGACGACGCCGCCGTGTTCCGTACGCAGGAATCGCTGGAGTCGGGCTGCAAGCGCATGTCGGCGATCTGGGGCGAGCTGAAGGACATCAAGGTCACCGACCGTTCGATGATCTGGAACTCGGACCTGGTCGAGACGCTGGAACTCGAAAACCTGATGGCGAACGCGATCGCCACGGTGGTCGGCGCGGAAGCCCGTAAGGAAAGCCGCGGCTCCCACGCCCGCGAGGACTACACGTCCGGCCCGTTCGGCGGCCGCGACGACGAGAACTGGCGCAAGCACACGCTTGCCTGGGTCAGCGACAACGGCGACGTCAAGCTCGACTATCGCCCGGTTCACACCGAGCTCATCGCCGAAGGCATCGATCCGTACAAGATCGAGCCGAAGGCACGCGTTTACTGATCTGAGGGAACTGGACCATGGTTGAACTCGCTCTTCCCAAGAACTCTCAGATGACCGAAGGCAAGACCTGGCCGAAGCCGGCCGGCGCCAAGAACGTCCGGGAATTCCGCATCTACCGCTGGAACCCGGATGACGGCCAGAACCCGCGCATCGACACCTATTACATCGATGTCGACGATTGCGGCCCGATGGTTCTCGACGGTCTGCTCTACATCAAGAACAATATCGACCCGACGCTGACGCTGCGCCGCTCCTGTCGCGAGGGCATCTGCGGCTCCTGCGCCATGAACATCGACGGCACCAACACGCTCGCCTGCACCAAGGGCATGGACGACGTGAAGGGCACCGTGAAGGTCTATCCGCTGCCGCATATGCCTGTGGTCAAGGACCTGGTTCCGGACCTCACCAACTTCTACGCCCAGCACCGCTCGATCGAGCCCTGGCTGAAGACGGTTTCGCCGCCGCCGGCCAAGGAATGGAAGCAGAGCCACGAAGACCGCCAGAAGCTCGACGGCCTCTACGAGTGCATCCTGTGCGCCTGCTGCTCGACCTCCTGTCCGAGCTACTGGTGGAACGGCGACCGTTATCTCGGCCCGGCCACCCTGCTGCAGGCCTATCGCTGGCTGATCGATAGCCGCGACGAAGCCAAGGGCGAGCGCCTCGACAATCTTGAGGATCCGTTCCGGCTCTATCGCTGCCACACGATCATGAACTGCGCCCAGACCTGCCCCAAGGGCTTGAACCCGGCCAAGGCGATCGCCGAAATCAAGAAGATGATGGTCGAGCGTCGCGTCTGAGGCGTTCTCGACATTTGATGCCTCATCCGGTCCCCGCGTCGGCGGGACCGGATGCATTGCAGCATTCTTCTTGATCAGCCATGCCGAATTGTTCCAATACGACTTGATTAACCAAGGTGGTTTACGATAATTCGGTCTCAATTCAGTGGCATCGGTGGCGGGTCAAGCTGAAAGCAGGAGTTAGATGATGCAGTTCAGATACGTGGCGACGGGACTTGTTCTTGCCTTGGCACTGGCCGGTTGCCAGCGCACATCCTATAGCCCTTATAGCGATCTGCCCGCCCAACCCTCTCAGCCGGCGCCGCTTCAGGCGCAGCCCGTGCCGTCCGTTCAGGGCGGGCAGCTGCCGCCGCCTCCCGGCACTGCCGGTTCCTCCCAGTTCCCGAGCGCGCCCGGCGCAAATCCTGCCATGGCGTCGGCCAATGCCGCACCGCCTGCGACTGCGCTCGACATCAAGAAGGAAGCGATGGTCGGCAACTGGCGTGTGTCCAATTCCGGTTCGTCCTGCGACATGTTCCTGACGCTCACCAATCTCGGCGGCGGTTCGCGCGGCGGTACCCGCGGCTGTGCCGGCGAACTGACGGCGATGGGTTCCTGGGACGTGTCGGGCAAGATGGTTCAGTTCAAGAACCGGGCCGGCGACGTGATCGGACGCGTCTACAAGAGCGCCGAGAACCGCTTCGACGGTACGATGAACTCCGGCCAGCCGGTCAGCCTCAGCCGCTAAGCGGTTCCCCGCAGTATCGAGGGCGTCCGGTTGGAACCCATTCCCGAATACACGACGAGCGTCGGCGAAGAGCTGAAGGCTTTGACTGTGTCGGGTGTGCTGACTGCCGACGCAGCCCAGCTGGCGGTGGCCGTCAAGCTCGACCATCTGCTGACCTGCCTTCGCGAGACGGGACCTGCCAAGAAGAAGAGCGCGCTCGGCTGGCTTTTCGCCAAGGGCGGCGGTCGGCCGCGCGAAATCCGCGGACTCTACGTGCATGGCAGCGTCGGGCGTGGCAAGACCATGCTGATGGACATGTTTTTCAAGAAGGCGCCGACGACAAAGAAGCGTCGTGCGCATTTCCACGAATTCATGGCGGATGTGCACAACCGCATTCACGACCATCGCCAGAAGCTGAAGCGCGGCGAGACCAAGCAGGCCGATCCCGTGCCGCCGGTCGCTGCCGCCCTTTTTGCGGAAGCCGAACTCCTCTGCTTCGACGAATTCTCGGTCACCGACATCACCGATGCGATGATCCTGGCGCGGCTGTTCACGGAGCTGTTCGGGCTCGGCTGCGTGCTGGTCGCGACCTCCAACGTAGGCCCCGGCGATCTTTACAGGGACGGGCTGAACCGCGGGCTGTTCCTGCCGTTCATCGCGCTTCTCAACCGCTACGTGGACGTGGTCACCCTCGACTCGCCCAACGACTACCGCATGCAGAAACAAGCAAGCCTGCCGGTCTACGTGACGCCGCTCGATGCGCGCGCCGACGCCGCGATGGAATCCGCCTGGCACCAGGTGACCGAAGGCAAGAAGGCGGCGCCTGCCGAGATCCCCATGAAGGGCCGCAGCATCCACGTGCCCTCCGCCGCCGGGCGGGCGGCGCGCTTCGATTTCAAGGACATCTGCGGCAAGCCGCTCGGGGCGTCGGATTATCTGGCGCTCGCCAATCGCTTCGACGCGATCTTCGTCGAGCGCGTTCCGCAGCTCGGGCCGGAGAAGCGCAACGAAACCAAGCGGCTGATCAACCTCGTCGATGCGCTCTACGACCACGCGGTCCGGCTCTATATTTCCGCGGCGACTGCGCCGGAACATATCCTCCTGGAGCGAAAAGGCACAGAAGGCTTCGAGTTCGACCGCACCGTCTCGCGTCTTTTTGAGATGCGCAGCCCGGACTATCTTGCACTGCACCAGGAAAAGCGCCGCCGACTTTAACGGTTTGGTGACAGAAACTCTTACGTTTACGTAAGAGTTTTAACATCTAACCGATTGAAAAAGTTGGGCCGGAAATAATCGATTGCCATTTCGGGCGGATGGCGGTATGCGGTCTGGCACGTTGGTAGGCGAGCCGTAGTCTGCCATGGATTCGGATCTCGAAAGGAAGCTTTTCGATGGCGCGCAAGAAGATCGCACTTATTGGTTCTGGCATGATCGGTGGAACGCTGGCGCATCTCGCCAGCCTGAAGGAGCTGGGCGACATCGTCCTCTTCGACATCGCTGACGGCATCCCACAGGGCAAGGGGCTCGATATCGCCCAGTCCGGCCCGGTAGAGGGCTTCAATGCCAAGCTTTCCGGCGCCAGCGACTACGCGGCGATCGAAGGCGCCGATGTCTGCATCGTCACCGCCGGCGTCGCCCGCAAGCCGGGCATGAGCCGCGACGACCTGCTCGGCATCAACTTGAAGGTCATGGAACAGGTTGGCGCCGGCATCAAGAAATATGCCCCGAACGCCTTCGTGATCTGCATCACCAACCCGCTCGACGCGATGGTCTGGGCTCTCCAGAAGTTCTCGGGCCTGCCGAAGAACATGGTCGTCGGCATGGCCGGCGTGCTCGATAGCGCCCGCTTCCGCCTCTTCCTTTCCGAAGAATTCAACGTTTCCGTCCAGGACGTCACCGCCTTCGTTCTCGGCGGCCATGGCGACACGATGGTGCCGCTCGCCCGTTACTCGACCGTCGGCGGCGTACCGCTCACAGACCTCGTCAAGATGGGCTGGGTCACCAAGGAACGTCTCGAAGAAATCATCCAGCGCACCCGTGACGGCGGCGCCGAAATCGTCGGCCTGCTGAAGACCGGTTCGGCCTATTACGCGCCGGCCGCCTCGGCGATCGAAATGGCCGAATCCTTCCTCAAGGACAAGAAGCGCGTTCTGCCGGCCGCCGCCTATCTCTCCGGCCAGTACGGCGTCAAGGACATGTATGTCGGCGTTCCGACGATCATCGGCGCCGGTGGCGTCGAGCGCATCATCGAGGTCGAGTTCAACAAGGACGAAGAAGCTGCCTTCCAGAAGTCCGTCGGCGCCGTTGCCGGCCTCTGCGAAGCCTGCATCAACATCGCCCCGGCTCTCAAGTAATTGACGCGCTGAAGTCATCGAAACAGGGATAAACCCATGAACATTCATGAATATCAGGCCAAGGCTCTGCTCAAGGGCTATGGCGCGCCGGTTGCGGAAGGCGTCGCGATCCTCAAGGCTGACGAGGCCGAGGCTGCTGCGAAGTCGCTGCCGGGTCCGCTTTACGTCGTCAAGAGCCAGATCCATGCGGGCGGCCGCGGCAAGGGCAAGTTCAAGGAACTCGGCCCCGACGCCAAGGGCGGCGTTCGCCTGGCTTTCTCGATCGAAGAAGCCAAGGCGCATGCCAAGGAAATGCTCGGCAACACGCTGGTGACCGCTCAAACGGGTGAAGCCGGCAAGCAGGTCAACCGCCTCTATATCGAAGACGGCGCCGACATTGCCCGCGAACTCTATTGCTCGCTGCTGGTGGACCGCTCGGTCGGCCGCGTCGCATTCGTGGTTTCGACCGAAGGCGGCATGGACATCGAAGCCGTTGCCCACGACACGCCTGAAAAGATCCAGACGATCGCCATCGATCCGGAAGCCGGCGTGACGGCTGCGGACATCGCTGCGATCTCCAAGGCTCTGGAACTCGACGGCGCTGCCGGCGAAGATGCCAAGTCGCTCTTCCCGCTGCTCTACAAGGCCTTCAACGAGAAGGACATGGCCCTTCTCGAGATCAATCCGCTGATCGTCATGAAGAACGGCCACCTGCGCGTTCTCGACGCGAAGATGTCGTTCGACGGCAACGCGCTCTTCCGCCACGACGACGTCAAGGCGCTGCGCGACGAGACCGAAGAAGACGCCAAGGAAATCGAGGCCTCGAAGTGGGATCTCGCCTATGTCGCGCTCGACGGCAATATCGGCTGCATGGTCAACGGTGCCGGTCTCGCCATGGCGACGATGGACATCATCAAGCTCTACGGCAAGGAACCGGCTAACTTCTGCGACGTCGGCGGCGGCGCCGGCAAGGAGAAGGTGGCTGCGGCCTTCAAGATCATCACGGCGGACCCGAAGGTCGAGGGCATCCTCGTCAACATCTTCGGCGGCATCATGCGCTGCGACGTCATCGCCGAAGGCGTTGTCGCTGCGGTTCAGGAAGTCGGCTTGAAGGTTCCGCTGGTGGTGCGCCTCGAAGGCACCAATGTCGAACTCGGCAAGAAAATCCTCAACGAGTCCGGTCTCGCGATCACTGCGGCTGACGATCTTGACGACGCGGCGAAGAAGATCGTCGCGGCGATCGAAGCCTAACCTGGAAGGACCGGAATCAATGTCTATTCTCGTTAACAAAGACACGAAGGTCATCGTCCAGGGCCTGACCGGGAAGACCGGCACCTTCCACACGGAACAGGCGCTCGGCTACTACGGCACCAAGATGGTGGGCGGCGTTCATCCCAAGAAGGGCGGCGAATCGTGGTCGTCCGGCGTCGACGGTACGGCGCTGCCGATCTTCACCTCGGTTGCCGAAGCCAGGGAACGGACCGGCGCCGACGCGACCGTGATCTACGTTCCGCCGGCAGGCGCCGCGGACGCGATCATCGAAGCGATCGAAGCCGAAGTTCCCTTCATCACCTGCATCACCGAAGGCATTCCGGTCATGGACATGGTCCGCGTCAAGGCTCGCCTCGACCGCTCCAAGTCGCGACTGCTCGGCCCCAACTGCCCGGGCATCCTGACGCCGGAAGAGTGCAAGATCGGCATCATGCCGGGCTCGATCTTCCGCAAGGGCTCGGTCGGCATCGTTTCCCGCTCGGGCACGCTGACCTATGAGGCCGTGTTCCAGACCTCGAATGAAGGCCTCGGCCAGACCACCGCTGTCGGCATTGGCGGCGACCCGGTCAAGGGCACCGAGTTCATCGACGTCCTGGAAATGTTCCTCGCTGACGACGCGACGACCTCGATCATCATGATCGGCGAAATCGGCGGCTCGGCGGAAGAAGACGCGGCGCAGTTCCTGAAGGACGAAGCCAAGAAGGGCCGCAGCAAGCCCATGGCCGGCTTCATCGCGGGCCGCACCGCTCCGAAGGGCCGCACGATGGGCCATGCCGGTGCAGTGGTTTCCGGCGGCAAGGGTGACGCGGAATCGAAGATTGCGGCAATGGAATCGGCAGGCATCAAGGTGTCGCCGTCCCCGGCCCGTCTCGGCAAGACCTTGGTTGAAGTCCTCAAGGGCTGACGCCACATAAAGGACACTCGCCGCCTAGATAGATAGGTGGCGATTGATCCGACAAGCTTCGGACAGGCGAAGCGCCACATTGTTTCGCCTGTCCATGTTTTGCGTCTCTCAATTTCGGGAGACGCGCGACCGCCAAGCGCGGTTCGGTACCAAGACGAAGACCAAGAAAATGCGGAGGCCGGAGATATATTCCGGCTCCGATTACGTCAGGAGGCGGGCGCGGCGCCCGCAGATAACCATGGCACGGCAAGAAGCCAACGAGCAGTTCCTCATCACCTCTTTCCTCGACGGACAGAACGCGGCCTATATCGAGCAGCTTCATGCTCGTTACGAGGACGATCCGACATCCGTCGCGCCGGAATGGCAGGCCTTCTTCAAGGCACTCGCCGATAACCCGGACGACGTGAAGGCGGCGGCGAAGGGTGCCTCCTGGCAGCGCAAGAACTGGCCGATCACGGCCAATGGCGAGCTGGTCTCGGCGCTCGACGGCAACTGGCCGATCGTCGAAAAGGCGATCGAAACCAAGGTGAAGGCAAAGGCGGAAGCGACTGCTGCTGCGACCGGCAAGCCGGTCAACGAAACCGATGTGCTGCAGGCGACGCGGGATTCCGTGCGCGCCATCATGATGATCCGCGCCTATCGCATGCGGGGCCACCTGCATGCCAAGCTCGATCCGCTCGGCATTGCCAGCGCGGTCGAGGATTATAACGAGCTTTCGCCGACGGCTTACGGCTTCACGGAAGCGGACTACGACCGCAAGATCTTCATCGACAACGTGCTCGGCCTCGAATACGCGACGCTCCGCGAGATGATCGAGATCCTTGAGCGCACCTATTGCTCGACGCTCGGCGTCGAGTTCATGCATATCTCCAATCCGGAAGAGAAATCCTGGATCCAGGAGCGCATCGAAGGCCCCGGCAAGGGCGTCGAATTCACCGCCAACGGCAAGAAGGCGATCCTTCAGAAGCTGGTGGAAGCGGAAGGTTACGAACAGTTCCTGGACGTACGCTTCAAGGGCACCAAGCGCTTCGGCCTCGACGGCGGCGAATCGCTGATCCCGGCGCTCGAACAGATCATCAAGCGCGGCGGCCAGGACGGCCTGGAAGAAGTCATCGTCGGCATGGCCCACCGCGGTCGCCTGAACGTTCTGACCAACGTCATGGGCAAGCCGCACCGGGCAGTGTTCCACGAGTTCAAGGGCGGTTCGTTCAAGCCCGACGAAGTCGAAGGCTCGGGCGACGTGAAGTACCATCTCGGCGCTTCTTCTGACCGCGAATTCGACGGCAACACCGTGCACCTGTCGCTTACGGCCAACCCTTCGCATCTGGAAATCGTCAACCCTGTCGTCATGGGCAAGGCGCGCGCCAAGCAGGACATGCGTGCCAAGGTCTGGGAAGGCGACATCATCCCCCTCAAGGAGCGTTCCAAGGTTCTGCCGCTGCTGTTGCACGGCGATGCGGCCTTCGCCGGCCAGGGCGTTGTGGCTGAAATCCTCGGCCTTTCGGGCCTGCGCGGTCATCGCGTCGCCGGCACGATGCACGTCATCATCAACAACCAGATCGGCTTCACCACCAATCCGGCCTTCTCGCGTTCGTCGCCCTATCCGTCCGACGTCGCCAAGATGATCGAGGCGCCGATCTTCCACGTCAACGGCGACGATCCGGAAGCGGTCGTCTACGCCGCCAAGATCGCGACCGAATACCGGATGAAGTTCCACAAGCCGGTGGTCATCGACATGTTCTGCTACCGCCGCTTCGGCCATAACGAAGGCGACGAGCCGGCGTTCACGCAGCCGAAGATGTACAAGGTCATCCGCGCCCACAAGACCGTCGCGCAGATCTATGCCGACCGCCTGATCGCCGAAGCTCTCCTCACCGACGGCGAGTTCGAGAAGATGAAGGCCGACTGGCGCGCCAATCTCGAAACCGAGTTCGAGGCCGGCCAGAGCTACAAGCCGAACAAGGCCGACTGGCTGGACGGCCAGTGGTCGGGCCTGCGCTCGGCCGACAATGCCGACGAACAGCGCCGCGGCAAGACCGCGATGCCGATGAAGGAACTGCGCGAGATCGGCCGCAAGCTGTCGACCATTCCGGAAGGCTTCAACGCTCACCGCACCATCAAGCGGTTCATGGAAAACCGCGCCCAGATGGTCGAAACCGGCGAAGGCATCGACTGGGCCATGGCGGAAGCCCTGGCCTTCGGTTCGCTCGCTGTCGAAGGCACCAAGATCCGCCTGTCCGGCCAGGATTGCGAACGCGGCACGTTCTCGCAGCGCCACTCAGTTCTCTACGATCAGGACACCGAAGAGCGCTACATTCCGCTCGCCAACCTGGCGCCGACCCAGGCCCGTTACGAAGTCATCAACTCGATGCTTTCGGAAGAGGCGGTCCTCGGCTTCGAATACGGCTATTCGCTTGCCCGCCCGAATGCGCTGACCCTCTGGGAAGCCCAGTTCGGCGACTTCGCCAACGGTGCGCAGGTCGTGTTCGACCAGTTCATCTCGTCAGGCGAACGCAAGTGGCTGCGCATGTCCGGTCTCGTTTGCCTTCTGCCGCACGGTTATGAGGGACAGGGTCCGGAACACTCCTCGGCACGCCTGGAGCGCTGGCTGCAGATGTGCGCAGAAGACAACATGCAGGTCGCCAACGTCACGACGCCGGCCAACTATTTCCACATCCTGCGCCGGCAGACCAAGCGCGACTTCCGCAAGCCGCTGATCCTGATGACGCCGAAGTCCCTGCTGCGCCACAAGCGGGCTACCTCGACGCTTGCCGAAATGGCCGGCGAATCCTCCTTCCATCGCCTGCTCTGGGACGATGCGGAGGTCATCAAGGACGGCCCGATCAAGCTGCAGAAGGATGCCAAGATCCGTCGCGTCGTGCTCTGCACCGGCAAGGTCTATTACGACCTTCTCGAGGAGCGCGAAAAGCGCGGCATCGACGACATCTACCTGCTGCGCATCGAACAGCTTTATCCGTTCCCGGCCAAGGCCCTGATCAACGAGCTTTCCCGCTTCCGCAACGCGGAGATGGTCTGGTGCCAGGAAGAGCCGAAGAACATGGGTGCGTGGTCGTTCATCGACCCGTATCTGGAATGGGTTCTGGCGCATATCGATGCGAAGTATCAGCGCGTTCGTTACACGGGCCGGCCGGCAGCGGCTTCGCCTGCGACGGGCCAGATGTCGAAGCATCTCGCACAGCTCGAAGCCTTCCTCGAAGACGCGCTCGGCGGCTGATTCCCAGCCGCTTCTCCACTTTTCACAGACACAACCTGACAAACACGGAAACAGATCATGGCCACCGAAATCCGCGTCCCAACCCTCGGAGAATCCGTCAGCGAGGCAACCGTCGGCACCTGGTTCAAGAAGGTCGGCGACACGGTCAAGGCCGACGAGCCGCTCCTCGAGCTCGAAACGGACAAGGTGACCGTAGAAGTTCCGTCGCCGGCCGCTGGCGTTCTCACCGAAATCGTCGCCGCAAACGGTGAGACCGTCGGCCTCGGCGCCCTGCTCGGCCAGATCGATGCAGCTGCTGCCGGCACCGCGACCGCCGCTCCGGCTGCAAAGCCTGCTGAAGCCGCACCGGCCAAGGCTGCCGAACCGGCTGCTCCGGCTCCGGTCGCTGCCGCCGCCAGCGCCTCTGCTGCTGCCACCTCGATGCCGCCGGCTCCGGCTGCCGCAAAGATCGCTGCGGACAACAACATCTCGACTGCCGATATCGATGGTTCGGGCAAGCGTGGCCAGGTTCTGAAGGGCGACGTGATCGCCGCCGTCGCCAAGGGCATTTCCGCTCCGGCCCAGGCGCCTGCTGCTCCGGCGGCACCGCGTCCGGTTTCCTCGGCCGACGACGCATCCCGCGAAGAGCGCGTGAAGATGACGCGCCTGCGCCAGACGATCGCCCGCCGCCTCAAGGACGCGCAGAACACCGCCGCCATGCTGACCACCTATAACGAGGTGGACATGAAAGCGGTCATGGACCTGCGCAACCGCTACAAGGACGTGTTCGAGAAGAAGCATGGCGTCAAGCTGGGCTTCATGGGCTTCTTCACCAAGGCCGTGACCCACGCGCTGAAGGAACTGCCGGCCGTCAACGCCGAGATCGACGGTACCGACATCATCTACAAGCAGTATTGCCATGTCGGCGTCGCCGTCGGCACCGACAAGGGCCTCGTGGTTCCGGTCGTGCGCAATGCCGATCAGATGTCCATCGCCGAAATCGAGAAGGATATCGGCCGCCTTGGCAAGCTCGCCCGCGACGGACAGCTCTCCATGGCAGACATGCAGGGCGGCACGTTCACCATCTCCAACGGCGGCGTCTACGGCTCGCTGATGTCCTCGCCGATCCTCAACGCTCCGCAGTCCGGCATTCTCGGCATGCACAAGATCCAGGACCGCCCGGTCGTCGTCGGCGGCCAGATCGTCATCCGCCCGATGATGTATCTCGCGCTCTCCTACGACCACCGCATGGTGGACGGCAAGGAAGCCGTGACCTTCCTCGTGCGCGTCAAGGAAAGCCTGGAGGATCCGGAACGCCTGGTTCTCGATCTCTAAGACGGGAATGGACCCATGGAAACGCTCGGGGTTACCGCAACGCCATACATGACGCTGCTGGCCTTGAGCGTTGTCCTTCTGGTGTTCCACATTCTGCTGCAGGGCACGCTCTCCACCCGCGAGCTTGGTAGTGAATGGAACGCCGGCCCGCGGGACCAGGGACTGGCGCCGAGGGGCCGGTTCGCGGGGCGCGCCGAACGCGCCTCGAAGAATTTCCAGGAGACCTATCCGGCGTTCGTCGGCCTGCTGCTCGGCGTTGCCTTTGCGGGAGATGACGCGTCCGGCTGGGGGCTGATCGGCGGCTGGATCTGGCTGGTCTCCCGGGTCGTCTATATCCCGCTCTACATGGGCGGCGTGCCCTATATCCGGTCCCTCGTCTGGACGGTGAGCCTGATTGGGCTTCTCGCCATGACCATCGCGCTCTTCCGGTGACGCCATGATCGCATCCTTGAAAACATGGATTCCGATATTCTGCCTGGTGCCGGGGATCGCCATGGCTGCCGAACGGTGCGCGATCGAGAAGGCGGTGTTCGTCGAGGCGACTGCTGGGACCGTGCTTGCGTTCAAGCCGGTCGGTTCGGATGCGGCAGTGGTCAGCCATCTCTTCACGATCACCGGGGGCAAGCTGAAACTCGACGGCAACATCATGTATGACGACGAGTCCAAGCGTCCCGGCGGCATGGTGACGAACAACTGCCCGCAGGGCGATGCGACAGGCGCGGAACTTCGGGCCTGCACCGTCTGGACCGGCGTGCCCTATGCCCTTGATGTGGCGACCGGCCATATCGACATATTGGGCGCCGCGAATACCCAGGCGCCGGACGCGATCCTGATGCCGGGCTTCGGCCCGGCGGTCCGCCATTCGACGCTGTGGGGCAAGAGCGGCCTGAAACAGGTTCCCTGGGACCTGTACGAGTTCAAGGAATGCAAGGCATGAGCGAAAACCCTGTTCTCCTGGTGACCGGCGGAAGCCGCGGCATCGGTGCGGCGGTCTCGCTCCTAGCCGCCAGCCGTGGCTGGCGGGTGGCGATGAACTACGCCTCCAATCAGGAGGCTGCCGAAAAGGTGGTTTCGGAAATCGAGACGGCCGGCGGCGAGGCGATCGCGGTCCGGGCGGATGTCGGCAATGCCGCCGAGATCGTCGCGATGTTTGAGGCGATCGACCGACATTTCGGGCGCCTGGACGGGCTGGTCAATAATGCCGGGATCGTCGACATGCCGCAGCGCATCGACGAGATGAGTGCGGAACGCATCGAGCGGATGATGCGGATCAATGTCACCGGTTCGATCCTCTGCGCCGGGGAAGCGGTGCGCCGCATGTCGACGAGACATGGCGGCAAGGGTGGCGCGATCGTCAATATCTCGTCCATGGCCGCCAAGCTTGGTTCTCCGGGGCAATATGTCGATTACGCCGCTTCGAAGGCGGCGATCGACACGCTGACCATCGGCCTGGCGCGCGAAGTTGCGACCGAAGGCGTGCGCGTCAACGCGATCCGCCCGGGCATTATCGACACGGACATCCACGCGTCCGGCGGCTTGCCGGACCGGGCGCGCGACATGGCGCCCAGCGTTCCCATGCAACGGCCGGGCAGGGCGGAAGAGGTGGCGGATGCCGTCCTCTATTTTCTGTCGCCAGCGGCCTCCTATGTAACCGGCGCCATACTCGACGTGAGCGGCGGGCGCTAAGAGATGAAGAGAAGGAAAAAGTACTATGGCATATGATCTCGTCGTCATCGGAAGCGGCCCCGGCGGTTACGTCTGCGCGGTGAAGGCTGCCCAGCTCGGCCTCAAGGTCGCGGTCGTGGAAAAGCGTGCCACCTATGGCGGGACCTGCCTCAACATCGGCTGTATCCCTTCCAAGGCACTGCTGCACGCTTCCGAAATGTTCGCCCACGCCGCCCATGGCATGGATGCGCTCGGCGTCGAGGTCTCGGCTCCGAAACTCAATCTTGAAAAGATGATGGCCCACAAGGACGCGACCGTTAAGTCGAACGTCGACGGCGTCTCCTTCCTGTTCAAGAAGAACAAGATCGACGGCTTCATCGGCACCGGTAAGATCGTTTCCGCCGGTAAGGTCTCCGTGGCCGGCGACGACGGCAAGGTCCAGGAACTCGAAGCCAAGAACATCGTCATCGCCACTGGCTCCGACGTTGCCGGCATTCCTGGCGTCAATGTCGAGATCGACGAGAAGGTGATCATCTCGTCCACCGGCGGCATCGCACTCGAAAAGGTGCCGGCGCACCTGATCGTGGTCGGCGGCGGCGTCATCGGCATGGAGCTCGGTTCGGTCTGGTCGCGCCTCGGCGCCAAGGTGACCGTCGTCGAATATCTCGACAAGCTGCTCGGCGGCATGGACGGCGACGTTTCCAAGCAGTTCCAGCGCATGATGGCGAAGCAGGGCATGGACATCCGTACGGATGCCAAGGTCACCGGTGTCGAAAAGACCGCCAATGGCGCCAAGGTCACCTATGAGCCGGTCAAGGGCGGCGACGCCCAGACGCTCGAAGCCGACGTCGTGCTGATCGCCACCGGCCGCAAGCCCTATACGGCGGGTCTCGGTCTGGAAGAAGCGGGCGTCAAGCTCGACAACCGCGGCCGCGTCGAGATCGACGGCCACTTCAAGACCAATGTCGAAGGCATCTACGCGATCGGCGACGTCGTTCGCGGCCCGATGCTCGCCCACAAGGCGGAAGACGAAGGCGTTGCGATCGCCGAGATCATCGCCGGCCAGCATGGCCATGTGAACTACGACGTCATCCCCGGCGTCGTCTACACCCAGCCGGAAGTGGCCTCCGTCGGCAAGACTGAGGAAGAGCTGAAGGCTGCGGGCGTCGCCTACAAGGTCGGCAAGTTCCCGTTCACCGCCAACGGCCGCGCCCGCGCGATGCTGGCGACGGACGGCTTCGTGAAGATCCTCGCCGACAAGGATACCGACCGGGTTCTCGGCGGCCATATCGTCGGTTTCGGCGCCGGCGAAATGATCCACGAGATCGCCGTGCTGATGGAATTCGGTGGTTCGTCGGAAGACCTCGGCCGCACCTGCCATGCCCATCCGACCATGTCGGAAGCGGTCAAGGAAGCCGCGCTCGCGACCTTCTTCAAGCCGATCCATATGTGAGCGCGTCCAGCGCTTTCATGCGGGTTCGATCAGGAAGGGTGGGACATTGTCCCGCCCTTTTCGCTGTGCGCGCTCCCTATCCCTCGAAGCGGCCCGTGGCGTCGCGATCGCGCTCGTATCGCCTGGTGAGCGGAAACGGCGGCAACCAGGACTCGCGGCGGATGATCCAGCTTTCGTAGGTTGGCGTCAGCTGGTCGGGGGTGTCCAGGGATCCGAGGTTGACTTCGATCTCGTCCGCGGTGCGTGCGAAAACCGAGGAACCACAGCGGGGACAGAAAAACCGCCCGGCGTACTCGCGTGTCTCACCATCGACCGTCACCGCATCCTGCGGAAATATCGCGGAAGCGTGGAAAAGCGCTCCATGGTGCTTGCGGCAGTCGAGACAGTGACAGAGGCCGACCCGGTACGGCAGTCCCGACGCCACAAATCGCACGTTGCCGCACAGGCAACCGCCGGTAAATCGATCCATGTTGCATCTCCTCCAAGATCAAACGGCCGGAATTTTTACACCGATCAGCGCCTTCGGCGCAATTGTTCGCAGCGGACGATAGTGGTCATCGCTACCAGCCGAACACACCGCCCCGGAATTACGATTGGTCAATTCCAGGATTAAATCTTGGACAGGCTTGCCGCTTTCGCTTGAGCCTCCGGGAAACGGCCATAGACTGGATGCCATTGTTCCAACGTTCTGAAAAGGCCGAGAAATGGCTCTCTCGTTCACCTTGCCGCAGCGTATCCTGCATTGGCTGATGGCGGCGCTGATCCTCTTCAACCTGCTTTTCGCCGATGCGATGGAGACTGCCGCGCGGCTGATGTTCCGCGGCCAGGCGCTGACGCCGGAACAGGTGAGTGCGGCCAACATCCACGCCTATGTCGGTATCAGCGTGCTGGTTCTCGGCCTGATCCGGCTCTGTCTGCGGCTGGTGCAGGGCGTGCCGCCGGAGCCGAGGCAGGAGCCGCCGTTCCTGCGGGTGGTGGCGAAGATCAGCCACTGGGCTTTTTACGCGCTCTTTGTCGCCATGCCGTTCGCCGGCATCGGCGCCTGGTTCTTCGCCAACACGACAGCCGGCTTCGTCCATTCGGGACCGCTGAAACTTTTGATGTGGGCGTTGATCGTCGCCCATATCGGCGGCGTGCTGGTGCATCAGTTCTACTGGAAGACCGATGTGCTGAAGCGGATGACGAGTGGTCGATGAAGGATGGGCGGCGTCAATTGACCGCCGTCACCTTGAAGCCCTTCTTCCGGAAGAGTTCGACAAGGCCTTCCTCGCCCGGCAGGTGAAGAGCGCCGACGGCCATGAAGGCACCGCCCTGATCGAGGATCGGGGCTGCCCGATCGGCCATCACATGGTTGCGTTTGCTGACCACCAGGTTTTCGAAGTCGCCATAACCGGCCTCGTCCTCGGTGCCATCAGGTGCCACGGCTTTCAGCATCGGCATGGCAAGGCCGATCTCGCCGGAAAGATAGACTTCCGTCAGCGTCTCGAAGACATCGTCGACGCGCTTGCCGAGCTTGATGGTTTCGATCAGCGACTTGAGGTGCAGATCGATCGGGATGGCATTCAGTGCCGCTGCCTGCTCTTCGAGCGTTTCCAGGCCCTTGACGGGCTTGCCCTCGGCCGTTGCCTGTTCGGCGATCTTCTTGTCGAGGAAGGCGACGTTCTGGGCCTTGCGGGCAAGCTCGCAGGCCGGCACGGAAACGAGCGCCATTAGCATCCATGGCCGCATGCGCGAGACGGCCGAGAGCGGCACTCCGCGGGCCTTCAGGCCGGTTTCGAGCAGCGTGACATCGTCCTTCGGCAACAGCGAATCGATCGTGCTTCCGTCCGTCAGCATCATCAGTTCCGGTTTGGCCAGCATCTTGGCCATCGCCTTCTTCTCGTCAATGACCTCGTCGGATTCGATGATGATCGTTTTCGCCTTGGAATGGGCTTCGGCGGCGCCGAACGGCATTTTCAGAACCCGCGGATCGGACACATGCATGGTGCCGAGCAGATAGGAGGGTTGAAGCCCGTCCTTCTCGATCTTCCAGAAAATGCCCTTGCCGTTCGGCACCTTGGCGGCTTCAGTGACGATCTGCTCGTAGAGCGCCGACTTCTCGGCCTTCATCTCTTCGAGGAGGTTCCGGCCGTCGCAGGCGGGCGTTTCCGCCCGTGCCGGGGACAGTGAGCCGAGCACGAGAAGCAAAGAGGCAAGCGCCACGACGTGGGCAGCCGCGATCAGCCACAGCACGAAACCTTGGGCGCGCTTGATCAAAGCGCCGGTGGAGGAGGCAAAGGCGGGAGTCATCATGTCATCCGTCTGAAAGTTGCCGACATGTTAGCGATGGCGGCTGCACAAGCGCTTAACGCAGTTGGTTAAAACTTCGTTCAGGCAGATTTAGGGGCTAAGCACGGGGGTGAGCGCGGTCGTAAACTTCCAGCAGCCTTGAGGAATCGACGCCGGTATAGACCTGGGTCGTTGAAAGGCTGGCATGGCCGAGCAGTTCCTGAATGGTGCGCAGATCGCCGCCGCCGGCGAGCAGATGGGTGGCGAAGGAATGCCGCAGCGCATGCGGGGTTGCCGTCTCCGGCAGCCCGAAGGCGCTTCTTAGTTTCTGCATTTCTCGCTGGATGATCGCCGGCTGCAGCGGCCCGCCGCGGGCGCCGCGAAACAGCGGCTTTTCGGCTTCCAGATGGTAGGGGCAGAGTTTCCTATAGGTGGCGACGGCATCGAACACGGCCTGCAGCAGCGGTACGAGACGGGTCTTGCCGCCCTTGCCGGTGATCCGCAGGGTTGTCGCGCCCGGCGTCAGGTCTGTTGGTCTGAGACCCAAGGCCTCGGAGATGCGCAGGCCGCAGCCGTAGAGCAGGGCCAGCACGGCCGCATCCCGGGCGGCGATCCACGGCTCCTCCTGCAGCTGGGCGCCTGTCGTGACGAGGTTGAGCGCCTGGCGGTCGGTCAGCGGTTTCGGCAGGGATTTCGGCTGCTTCGGCGCCCGGATGGCGCCGGCGGCTGCAGCGTTCACCAGGCCCTTTCGCTCGAGATAACGAAGAAATGAACGGAGCCCGGCGAGATGCCGGCCGAGCGACCTTGCTCCGGAACCGTCTCGGCGGCGCGCAGCCAGGAAAGCACGCAGGTCGGCCGGGCGCAGGGTGTGGATATCGGAAATTTTCGCCGGACCTGCCAGATGTCGGGTCAGAAACGTCAAAAACTGCCGCGTATCGCGTTCATAGGCATCGAGCGTGTTGTCCGACAGCCGGCGTTCGTTTGCCAGGCTCTCCAGCCATTCGCGACGTTTTTCCACGAGATCGGGTGCGGCGATAATCAGCAGCTCATTCACTGTCGGCCCCGTTGAATTTGGATTGGTTGCGCCCCAGATTGCTCTGGACGGCGTTACAAAATCCCTAAGACCGCCTTAGTCGTGGGTAACGATGTCATCGTTCGATCATACGGGGCTGCCATACCAAGCAGGTCCTGCCTGCGGGAGTTTCTATGGCGCGCCGTGATTCTACGACCACTTTTGGACAGTTCGCGGAAACAATCGCCCTCGTTTCACAAGGCAGACCCGGTCACATCGTCGACACATTGATTGCCGAGCGCGGCCAGCGGATCGTCCAGAATCCGCTCTGGCCGGTGATGCGGCCATTTCTCTACACGCTGCTGCGTTATGGACGGGCGATCAGGTTCGCCAACGACATCTCAACGCTCAGCGGTTTCCAGTGCTTCGAATACATGAGCGACCTCCTGAAGCTGGATGTGACGGTCGCCAATGCGGAGCGCATTCCCGAAAAGGGAGGCTTCATTCTCGTCAGCAACCATCCGACCGGTATCGCCGACGGGGTTGCCATCTTCGACCTCCTGAAGTCGCGCCGGCCGGACATGATGGTGTTCGCCAACCGTGACGCGGTGCGCGTCAATCCCCGTTTTTCCGAGATGATCATCCCCGTCGAATGGCGGGAGGAATACAAGACCAAGCTGAAGGCGCGCGAGACGCTGGTTCTGACCAACAAGACCATCGAGGACGGCAAGGTCATGGTGCTGTTTCCCTCGGGGCGCATCGCCTACTGGGCGGAGGGCAAGCTCAACGAACGGCCGTGGAAAACGTCCGCCGTCAGTCTCGCCCGCAAATACAATCTGCCGATCCTGCCGATCCACATGCGGGCGCGCAATTCCGGCCTGTTCTACTGGTTCGCCAAATGGTCGACGGAACTGCGGGACATGACGGTGTTCTACGAACTCCTGAACAAGAAGGGCGACCATTTCGATTTCACCGTTGGCCAGATGATCCCGCCGAGCGCGCTTGATGGCGACATGACGGAGGTCACCAAGGCGCTGGAACAGCACACGGTGTTCGAGCTCGCCGCGGATGGCGATGCGATGTTCAAGCCTGCCGAGAAATCGCAGACGGCTTCGGCGGCATGAAAGAGATGTGTCCCGTGGATATCGCTCCCTTAGGCATGAGTGTGGTGATTACTCCGCTCAGGGACCCGCTGGCCGGAGGCGTCATGCCGCTCGCCGAGGTCGCCAGGCAGGAAGGTTATAGTCACATCCTCCGGATCGCCGAGGAATGGTCTTCCGGAATCAATCGCTTCGAGCGACGCGGCGAAAGCCTGCTCGGCGCCCATGATCAGGGACAGTTGATCGCCGTCGGTGGGATGACGCTCGAGCCAACGCGGCCCGACTGGCTGCGGATGCGTCGCTTTTATGTATCGCGGCAATACCGAGGTAGGGGCATCGGCAGGCGCCTTGCCGAACACCTGCTCGAACACGCCCGCTCTTGCACATCGGTCGTCACGGTCCATGCCGGCAGCGACGATGCCATCAGTTTCTGGCAGGCCATGGGCTTTCAGCCGCTGACGGGCGAGAGTTATACGCATACTTTGCGCCTGACCTGAGCAGCATTTTTTTCATCCCGTTGTTCGGCTAGGAATGGAAAATGCTGCTTCGCTCGATGTTTGCCGCCAATTATCGCTCGCTGCGCTCGATCCGCATGGATCTGGCCGGTGTTAACCTGTTCATCGGCGAGAACGGTGTCGGAAAGTCCAACCTTTACCGCGCCCTGCAGCTGGTGCAGGCGGCGGTTCGCGGCAATCTGGCCTATGAGATCGCGGCCGAAGGCGGGATGGCCTCGGCGCTCTGGTCCGGCCAGCGCCGGCAAGAGAAGAATTTCCGCATCAAGCTCGAGGTCGAGGTTCTTGATGAAGAGCGGGCGGTGACGTTCCGCTACCGCGTCGAGGCGGGGCTTCGTCCGCCTATCGATGCGGCGGGCTTTGCCTTCGAGCCGCAGGTGAAGGAGGAGGAGCTTGTCGTTGAAACCGGTTCGCGGCCCGTGACAATGATAAAACGCACCGGGCCTGGGATCATGGTGCGCGGGACAAGCGGTCGGATGGAGGAGTATCCCGAAAAGGCGATGACCTCGGAAACGGCAATCGCGCTGCTCGGCGATGCCGGCCATTATCCGGAAGCCGGCGCTTTTCGGCGATTGATCGACGGCTGGCGGTTCTTCCATGGTTTTCGAACGGATCGGGATTCTGCCCTGCGGCAGCCCTGCCTTGCTGTTACCTCGCCGCTACTGGATCAGGACGGCGGTAACATGGCGGCGGTGTTCGCAACACTCGTCCACACCCGCGGGGACACGGTGGAACTCGACCGCGCCGTTGCTGCGGCTCTTGGCGGGGCGAAACTGCATGTGCCTGAGCCCGGCGAATATGCGGAATTCGGCCTGACCTTCCCGGATTTTCCCAAACGGGTGTTTCAGCCGCGTGAGCTTTCCGATGGGCAGATCCGCTTCCTGGGGCTCGCTGCGGCGCTGTTGTCCTATCGCCAGCCGCCGCTGATCGCGCTCAACGAGCCGGAGGCGAGCCTGCATCCGGATATGCTGGCGCCGCTGGCAGACATGATCGCCCAGGCCGCTCGCCACAGCCAGATCTGGATCGTTACCCATTCGGAACCGCTTGCTGCCGCGGTCGAGGAGCGTTGCGGCACGCGGCCGCGGCGGGTGATACGAAAGGATGGTGCGACCTGGATCCAGGGCATGCGGCTGACCGGCGCCATCGATGACGAAGATGACTAATCCTGTTTAGGGTTCACTTTTGTTCCGCGTTTGGGCATGGTCCCGCCCATGGGCATAGATTCGTCCGATCTCTTCGGTTCACTGTTTGAAGCGCCGTCATTGGCAAGGGTGGTGCCGGTCCTGGTGCCGCTGCCGGTGCCGGGCGCCTATAGCTATGCCGTGCCGGAAGGGGTGCATGTGGAGCCCGGTTCGGTCGTGCAGGTGCCGGTTGGCCCGCGGCAGCTGATCGGCGTCGTCTGGGACGGTGAGAACGACGACAGGCTCGATCCGAAGAAGCTGAGGCCGATCACGCTGGTCTTCGATTGCCCGCCGCTTTCCAAGGAAATGCGCGATTTCGTCGACTGGGTGGCAAGCTATACGCTGTCGCCGCCGGGCCTCGTGGCGCGCATGGCGATCCGCGCGCCGGCAGCGCTCGACCCGGAGCCGATGGTCGAAGGCCTGCGCTATCTCGGCGGCCAGCCGGAGCGGCTGACGCCGGCGCGCGCCCGGGTGCTCGATCTCGCCGGCGAGGAGGAGATTCCGTGGACGCGCAGCGGGCTGGCGCATGCCGCCGGCGTCTCGATGAGCGTCGTCGACGGGCTGACGGCCCAGGGCATATTCGAGACTGTCTTCCTGCCTCCGCCGCCGGTCGTCGCGCGGCCCGATCCGGACTATATCAGCCCGCGCATCGAGGGGCCGCAGAAACAGGCGTCAGTGGACATCCTGGAATCGATCCGGGCCGGCGGGTTCTCCGCCTCGCTGATCGACGGCGTCACCGGTTCGGGCAAGACGGAGGTCTATTTCGAGGCGATCGCCGAAACCTTGAGGCAGGGTCGCCAGGTGCTGATCCTGCTGCCGGAAATCGCGCTGACCTCGAGCTTCCTCGAGCGCTTTCAGGAGCGGTTCGGCGCCAAGCCCGGCGAGTGGCATTCGGACCTTGCCCCCCGCATGCGCGAAAAGGTCTGGCGCGGCGTGGTGACCGGCGAGGTGAAGGTGGTGGCCGGCGCGCGCTCGGCGCTGTTCCTGCCCTTCGAAGACCTCGGCCTGATCATCGTCGACGAAGAGCACGACCCGGCCTACAAGCAGGAAGACCGGGTCTTCTACAATGCCCGCGACATGGCGGTTGTGCGGGCCCGGATCGGCGATTTTCCGATCGTGCTCGTTTCCGCGACGCCCTCTGTGGAGAGCCAGGTCAACGGCCTGGCCGGCCGCTACAACACGGTGCACCTGCCGACCCGTTTCGGCGACGCAGCGATGCCGGACCTGCATCTCGTCGACATGCGGCGCCACCCGCCGGAGCGCGGCGGCTTCCTGTCGCCGGTGCTTTTGCGGGCCATGAAGAAAACCCTTGAACGGAAGGAGCAGTCGCTGCTGTTCCTCAACCGGCGTGGATATGCGCCGCTGACGCTCTGCCGCGTCTGCGGCCACCGTTTCCAGTGCCCGCAATGTTCGAGCTGGCTGGTGGAGCACCGGTTCAAGAGTCAGATCCAGTGCCATCAATGCGGCTATTCGGAGCGCACGCCTGAAGCCTGCCCCGAATGCGGCACGTTCGACCACCTCGTCGCCTGCGGACCGGGCGTCGAGCGGATTGCCGAGGAGGTCGAAAAGCATTTTCCGGAGGCGCGGACGATCGTCATGTCGTCGGACCTGCTCGGCGGCGTCAAGCGCATGCGGCTGGAGCTGGAGGCGATCGCCAAGGGCGAGGCGGATATCGTCATCGGCACCCAGCTCGTCGCCAAGGGCCACAACTTTCCGCTAATGACGCTGGTCGGCATCGTCGATTCCGATCTCGGGCTTTCGAATGGCGATCCGCGCGCCGCCGAGCGCACCTTCCAGCTTCTCTCCCAGGTGACGGGGCGTGCCGGGCGAACCGGCCTCAAGAGCCACGGCCTGCTGCAGACCTTCCAGCCGCAGCATCCGGTGATGCAGGCGATCGTTTCCGGCGATGCCGGCGCTTTCTACGAGCGGGAGATCGCCGAGCGCGAGAAGGCGATCCTGCCGCCGTTCGGCCGGCTTGCCTCGCTGATCGTCTCCGCCGATACCCGGGCGGATGCGGAAACCCATGCGCGAGGCCTCAGGGCCGCCGCGCCAAAGGTCACCGGCATCTCGGTGCTCGGTCCGGCGGAAGCGCCGCTGGCGCTGGTGCGCGGCCGGCATCGCTTCCGGCTTTTGGTGCATGGACGGCGCAATTCCGACATGCAGGCGTTTTTGCGGGCGATGATGGAAAACGGCCCGAAACAGCGCGGCTCGGTGCAGATCCAGCTCGATATCGACCCGCAGAGTTTTCTCTAGCCTACGCGATGGCCCTGTTTTCCGGCCGTGTCGGCTACCAGCCGGGTTCCAGCGAAGCCGGTTCCGGTTTGTCCGCAAATCTGGCCGCCAACTGGCGAAGTTCGGAAGGGAGCGCCTGCAGCGCCGGATCATCGAAGCGCAGATGCGGCATATGTTCGGCGAGCAGCCGCGCCACGAGATCGGCCTGGTCCCTGTCCCGCCTTTTCTTGATCGCATCGCGATCGTCCCGTTCCGATACCCAGAGTTTATGAAGCGCGAAGCTGCGGGGATCCGGCACGGACATGATGACGGGATAGCCACGTGCATCGAGCACCACGATTTCGACTTTCGGACTGTTGACCAGCCAGACGAGCCCTTCGATCTCGACAGCCGTCAGGTCGCCTGCGCCCTTGGCGGGGGGCCTGCGCTTCGACCGTATGGGGTCCGGTCCGGTGGGTGTGATGAGATCGACCAGAAAACCCTCGTCGTTGGCGGCCCGAAAATCGCCTTTCGCGAGGAGGTGGAAGGAGTGATCCACCTGCTGCAGAAGGCCGAGCCAGCCGTTTTCGGGGAGGCTCTTGCCGAGCAGTCTCAGACTGGTGCGGGCGTCGAAGAGCAGATCGATATCGCCCGTCGCGACGAGCTGGCTATCCACCCTCACACCCACCATCCGCTCATAGGCGAAAATGCAATGGGTCCCGACCACATCGACGGCGCTGCCCATCAGAGACGAGGAACCGAGGGCGCGCAGGACGCGTGCTGCGATCAGCGGGAGACGCCCGAGCCGCATCGCGCGGTTGACGGCGGCCAGTTCGTCCAGGCGTCGAGTGAGCGCGGCAGTCCTCTCCCTCAATCGCTCCCGACCCTGGTGGAATCGCTGATGGGTTAGTTCGGCATCGTTATTCCGCGGGCCTAGCGATTTCCATATCGTGCCGGTCTTGCGGTAGAGGTAGTCGCGGCCAGCGACGGTCTTGAAGGCCATGGAACCTGAATACCGGCTTTTCAATTCCGCCGATGCGGCTTTCCATGCCGAAAAGGCTTGTTCGGTATCGATAATCTGACGGGATTGTTCTCCGCTTAAAACGCTGATTTCGAACATATTATCCCTTTTTCTTCCCGAGTAGACGGCAAAGGGATAAATCGAATCGACGCCTCGTCCCGTGATTTTATCCCTGCTTGGCGTATTTTCCCAATAATAGGGATAAATTGTTAAATTTCAATGGCACTTGCTCCGCGACGTGTCTGCATGGCCGGCTCATCCGGCCCTTCCGGCTCAGGATACGTTGTGGCATATCTTGCGAATCTCAACGCGGCGGAGGCGACATGGAACTCTATTTTCCCACTGAACTCGGCGAGCAGGTGGCTTTCGTCTGTGCGGCGGCAACGGCTGCGCTCGGTCTCCTCGTCTTCCTGTTTCCCGCCGTCGTCCTGCGCCTGACCGCATTCCAGATCGGCGAGGTGCGGCCGGAAGGTTATGCCGCGGTCCGCTCCGCCGGCGCCCATCATCTGGGCTTCGGTCTGGCGGCGATCATGCTGGCCCAGGACTGGATCTACATGACGCTTGGCATTGCGCTCGGATTTGCCGCTCTGGGGCGGCTGCTGTCCTGTGCCCTGGATCGAGGCCTCACCCCCAGAAATACAGCATTTTCCCTACTTCAGGTTGCGCTTGCCGGCGGGCCGCTCGCCTATGTCTTCGGCTATATCTGACGCATAATTCGAAGATTGCAGGCGGTTGCCTGCCGAAAATCCTTCCGCTTCCGGTATAAAATCGCTCTCAGCCCTTGCGTGTCCGGCTTTTTCCGTTATCAGGCGTGTTGCGAGTCCTTACAGCCTATGCTAGACGGACCGCGAAAGTCGGAAAGGGTAGGGCGCAAGCTCTGCAGGTTCTGAGAAAAAATCAAACGATTTCAAGCTCTTGCTTCACCTCTCCCGTAGGGTCTGGCGCTTGGATGGCAATACAGGGAAACTGTGCCCGTGGCTGACACGTCCCAGCTTATTTCCGGTGTAGCGGAGCGTTATGCTTCCTCGCTTTTCGAACTGTCCCTCGAGGCTGGTTCGATCGACAAGGTCGGTGCCGATCTTGATCGTTTTCAGGCGCTGCTGGATGAGAGTGAAGACCTGCGACGCCTGGTCGCAAGCCCGGTATTTTCCGCCGAAGATCAGCAGAAGGCCGTGCTCGCCGTTGCCGAGCGAGCTGGCATTTCCGGTCTCGTCGCCAATTTCCTGAAGGTGGTCGCCGGCAATCGTCGTCTTTTCGCGATGCCCGGCATGATCCGCGCCTTCCGCCAGATTGCCGCAGAGCATCGCGGTGAAATCACTGCCGAGGTCACCTCGGCGCATGCGCTTTCCCAGGCGCAGGAAAACGAACTCAAGTCGGCGCTGAAGGGCGTAACCGGCAAGGACGTGGCAATCGCCGTGACCATCGACCCGTCGATCCTCGGCGGCCTGATCGTCAAGGTCGGTTCTCGTCAGATCGATACTTCCCTTCGCACCAAACTTTCCACCCTTAAGCTTGCACTGAAAGAGGTTGGCTGATGGATATCCGCGCCGCGGAAATTTCCGCAATTCTGAAAGACCAGATCAAGAACTTCGGCCAGGAGGCTGAGGTTTCCGAAGTCGGACAGGTTCTGTCCGTTGGCGACGGCATTGCCCGCGTCTACGGTCTGGACAACGTCCAGGCCGGTGAGATGGTCGAATTCCCGGGCGGCATCCGTGGTATGGCGCTGAACCTCGAAGCCGACAATGTCGGCGTCGTCATCTTCGGTTCCGACCGTGCGATCAAGGAAGGCGACATCGTCAAGCGGACCGGCGCCATCGTCGACGTTCCGGTTGGTCCGGAACTGCTCGGCCGCGTCGTCGACGCGCTCGGCAACCCGATCGACGGCAAGGGCCCGATCAATGCGACCCGCCGTTCGCGCGTCGACGTCAAGGCTCCGGGCATCATTCCGCGCAAGTCGGTTCATGAGCCGATGTCGACCGGCCTCAAGGCCATCGACGCGCTCATCCCGGTCGGCCGCGGCCAGCGCGAGCTGGTCATCGGCGACCGCCAGACCGGCAAGACCGCGATCATTCTCGACACGATCCTCAACCAGAAGGCCATTCACGACAACGGTCCGGACTCGGAAAAGCTGTTCTGCGTCTACGTCGCTATCGGCCAGAAGCGCTCGACGGTTGCCCAGTTCGTGAAGGTCCTCGAAGAGCGCGGCGCTCTGCCGTACTCGATCATCGTTGCCGCGACGGCTTCCGATCCGGCTCCGATGCAGTATCTCGCACCGTTCGCCGGCTGCGCCATGGGCGAATACTTCCGCGATAACGGCATGCATGCCCTGATCGGCTACGACGACCTTTCCAAGCAGGCCGTCGCCTATCGTCAGATGTCGCTTCTGCTGCGCCGCCCGCCGGGCCGCGAAGCCTATCCGGGTGACGTCTTCTATCTGCATTCCCGCCTTCTCGAGCGCGCTGCAAAGCTGTCCGACGAGCGCGGCAATGGTTCGCTGACGGCTCTGCCGGTCATCGAAACCCAGGGTAACGACGTTTCGGCCTTCATTCCGACCAACGTGATCTCGATCACCGACGGCCAGATCTTCCTTGAAACCGACCTGTTCTACCAGGGCATCCGTCCGGCCGTTAACGTCGGTCTGTCGGTTTCCCGCGTCGGCTCGGCCGCGCAGGTCAAGGCGATGAAGCAGGTTGCCGGCTCGATCAAGGGCGAACTCGCCCAGTATCGCGAAATGGCCGCCTTCGCCCAGTTCGGTTCCGACCTCGACGCCTCGACGCAGCGCCTTTTGAACCGTGGTGCACGCCTGACGGAACTCCTGAAGCAGCCGCAGTTCTCGCCGCTGAAGACGGAAGAGCAGGTCGCGGTGATCTTCGCCGGCGTCAACGGCTACCTCGACAAGATCTCGGTCGCCCAGGTCGGCAAATTCGAGCAGGGCTTCCTCTCGTACCTTCGTTCCGAAGGCAAGGCTATCCTCGATGCGATCCGCACCGAGAAGCAGCTTTCCGACGACACGCGTGCGAAGCTGAAGGCGTCTCTCGACAGCTACGCCAAGTCTTTCGCCTGAGAACAGATCAAGCTCGAGGACCGATAACGGATGCCTTCACTTAAGGATCTGAAAAACCGGATCGCCTCCGTCAAGGCGACGCAGAAGATCACCAAGGCGATGAAAATGGTCGCCGCGGCGAAGCTGCGCCGTGCTCAGGAGGCGGCCGAGGCCGCTCGTCCCTACGCGGAACGCATGACCAAGGTGCTGGCCGGCCTTTCGGCCGCCAATGCCGGCAATGCGGAAGCGCCGCTCCTGCTTTCGGGCACGGGCAAGGATCAGGTTCATCTGCTGATCGTCGCGACTGGCGAACGCGGTCTGGCCGGGGGCTTCAACTCCTCGATCATCCGTCTCGCCCGCGATCACGCGCTGAAGCTGCTTGCCCAGGGCAAGACGGTGAAGATCATCACCGTCGGCCGCAAGGGCAACGACATCCTGCGCCGCACGTTCAAGGACAACATCGTCGACTACGTGACGTTCCGCGAAATCAAGCAGCTCGGTTTCGCCCAGGCCGACGAGGTGGCACACAAGGTGCTCGCGCTCTACAATGCCGGCGAATTCGACATCGCGACGCTGTTCTACGCACGCTTCCAGTCGGTGATCTCGCAGGTGGCGACCGCCTCGCAGATCATCCCGGCCAAGTTCGATGCGACGCAGGCTGCTGATGCCTCCTCGGCGCTCTACGAATACGAGCCGAGCGAAGAGGAAATCCTCGAAGACCTGCTGCCGAAGAACGTCGCAGTCCAGATCTTCCGGGCTCTGCTCGAAAACAACGCTTCCTTCTATGGCGCGCAGATGTCCGCAATGGACAACGCGACGCGCAATGCCGGTGACATGATCAACAAGCTGACGCTCTCCTACAACCGTCAGCGCCAGGCACAGATCACCAAGGAACTTATCGAAATCATTTCGGGCGCGGAAGCGCTCTGAGGTAAAGAAAGAGGGTAAGAATCATGGCTACCGCAACGGGCACGTCCCTCGGCAAGGTGACCCAGGTTATCGGCGCTGTCGTCGACGTCACTTTCGACGGCGAACTGCCGGCGATCCTGAACGCGCTTGAAACCGACAACAACGGCAACCGCCTCGTTCTCGAAGTCGCGCAGCACCTCGGCGAAAGCGCCGTCCGCACCATTGCAATGGACTCGACCGAAGGTCTGGTTCGTGGTCAGCACGTCACGGATACCGGCGCCCCGATTACCGTTCCGGTCGGTCCGGAAACGCTCGGCCGCATCATGAACGTCATCGGCGAGCCGGTGGACGAAGCCGGTCCGCTGGTCACCTCCGGCAAGCGCGCCATCCACCAGGAAGCGCCTTCCTACGTCGATCAGTCGACCGAAGGCCAGATCCTGGTCACCGGCATCAAGGTCGTCGACCTTCTCGCGCCTTACGCAAAGGGCGGCAAGATCGGCCTCTTCGGCGGTGCAGGCGTCGGCAAGACGGTTCTGATCATGGAACTCATCAACAACGTCGCGAAGGCACACGGCGGTTACTCCGTGTTCGCAGGCGTCGGTGAGCGTACCCGCGAAGGCAACGACCTTTACCACGAAATGATCGAATCGGGCGTCAACAAGCATGGCGGCGGCGAAGGCTCCAAGGCCGCGCTCGTCTACGGCCAGATGAACGAACCGCCGGGCGCCCGCGCTCGCGTGGCTCTGACCGGTCTCACCATCGCTGAAGATTTCCGCGACAAGGGCCAGGACGTTCTGTTCTTCGTCGACAACATCTTCCGCTTTACCCAGGCAGGTTCGGAAGTGTCGGCTCTGCTCGGCCGCATCCCTTCGGCCGTGGGCTATCAGCCGACGCTTGCCACCGACATGGGCCAGATGCAGGAACGCATCACCACCACGACCAAGGGCTCGATCACCTCGGTTCAGGCTATCTACGTTCCCGCCGACGACTTGACCGACCCGGCGCCGGCAACCTCGTTCGCCCACTTGGACGCAACGACCGTTCTGTCGCGTTCGATCGCCGAAAAGGGCATCTACCCGGCCGTCGACCCGCTCGACTCCACCTCGCGCATGCTCGACCCGCTGGTCGTCGGCGAAGAGCACTATGATATCGCCCGCAAGGTGCAGACGACCCTGCAGCGCTACAAGTCGCTGCAGGACATCATCGCCATCCTCGGCATGGACGAACTGTCCGAAGAGGACAAGATGACCGTCCAGCGCGCCCGCAAGATCGAGCGCTTCCTGTCCCAGCCGTTCTTCGTCGCAGAAGTCTTCACCGGTTCGCCGGGCAAGCTGGTCGCACTCGAAGACACGATCAAGGGCTTCAAGGGCCTCGTCAACGGCGACTACGACCATCTTCCGGAAGCTGCCTTCTACATGGTCGGCTCGATCGAAGAAGCCGTCGAAAAGGCCAAGAAGCTGGCCGAAGCCGCCTGATCCTGAACGAGATGGCGCGCGGGAACTTCTCCGGCGCGCCTTTCCCGCATAAAACACGCGGGCTTCTCGGCAAGGAATTGCCTCGATGCCCTGGTGATTTAGTTTTTCGCAATCCCGGACGCAAAACCGCTCTGCACTTTTGCTGGAATTGCTTTGAGGAAGTGGACCTTCATGGCCGAGGCTTTCAACTTTGAACTGGTTTCGCCCGAGCGCCTGCTCGTCTCGGAAAAGGTCACCGAAGTGGTGATCCCGGCGACGCTTGGCGAAATGACGGTGCTTGCCAATCACGCGCCGACGATGACGACCATCAAGCCGGGTGTGGTTTCGGTGAAGCTTGCCTCGGGCCAGGTCACCAAATACGTCGTGTTCGGCGGTTTTGCCGACATCCTGCCGACCGGCTGCACGCTGCTTGCCGAATCTGCGGTTCCGGCGAGCGAGCTGACCCACGCGACGCTGCAGAAGCGGATCGAGACGACGCAGTCCGAGATCAACCATGCGCAGAACGACGAGCACAAGACCAAGCTCGAGCAGTTCCTGGCGGAATTGACCCATCTCAACGGCGTCGTCAATCCGGCCTGAGTTTCCAAAATTCTCTGCGAAAGATCGAGGCGGTCCGAAAGGCCGCCTTTTTCTTTGGACGGTGGTCGGCCCCCCCTGGTTATCGTCATGGCCGGATGACTGCTTGTATGTCCCGCGCCATCTTGTTAGCCCTTGTCGGCGGAGGAACGCGATGATCGACAAGCTGGAATTTTTCATTGCCCTGGCGCGAGAAGGCCATTTCGGCCGGGCGGCGGAGGAATGCGGCATCTCGCAGCCATCGCTTTCGGCCGCCATCCGCCAGCTCGAGGAGAGCCTCGGCGTGCAGCTCGTGGTGCGCGGCTCCCGCTATCAGGGCCTGACGCCGGAGGGCCAGCGGGTGCTGGAATGGGCAAAACGCATCGTTGGCGATGCGCGCACCATGCGCGAGGAAATGCGCGCCGCCCGCAAGGGTCTTGTCGGCCATATAAGACTGGCGTCGATCCCGACGGCACTGGCGATGATCCCCAGATTGACGGAACCCTTCCAGGCCAAGCATCCGGAGGTCACGTTTTCCGTCGTTTCGCGCAATTCGCTGCAGGTGCTTTCGCAGCTCGACAATTTCGAAATCGACGCGGGCATTACCTATCTCGACAACGAGCCGCTGGGGCGGGTGACGAGCGTGCCGCTCTATGCGGAGCGCTACAATCTGGTGACCGCCGAAGGGGCGCCCTATGCGGACCGGGAAAGCGTTACCTGGAAAGAGATGGCCGATCTTAGGCTCTGTCTATTGACGCCGGACATGCAGAACCGCCGGATCATCAACCAGCACCTCGCGGAAGCGGGGGTGACTGTGAAGCCGATGCTCGAATCGAACTCGATGGTTGTGCTTCTATCGCATGTGGGGACCGGGCGCTGGGCGAGCATCATGCCGCGCAACGTGGCGCGTTCATTCGGCTTTACAAAAGAAATCAGGACGATCCCGATCGTTGATCCGGAAGCCACACATATCGTCGGGCTTGTTGCGACACACCGCGAGCCGTTTACGCCGCTGGTGTCGGCCCTGCTGCACGAGGCTCGCAGCCTCACTCCCGCTGCCATGGCTTGATAGCTTTTTTCTATCGCGTAACCGATCTCCTTTATTGACGGTTGCGACACTGGTTGCGACATTCCATTCCCAGTAGGCGAAGTACGATTGTCGGACAACTTCGTCGGCTTTCTGATCCCAATACGGCCGTAGCGGCGTCGATGCCCCGAAAACGGAAACGGATCAGCTGGGAGGCTACAGACTATGAATATGCGAATTTCCGCCGGTGAGCTCACCGAGCGGTCGCTTCAGATCATCAGGGATCTGAAGCATCTGGAAGGGCCGATGCTGCCGATCCTGCATGCGATCCAGGCGGAGTTCGGTTATGTGCCGGAGGAGGTGAAGCCGGTTATCGCCAGCGAACTCAACCTGTCGCGCGCCGAAGTACATGGCGTCGTCACCTTCTATCACGAATTCCGCGACCACCCGGCCGGCCGGCATGTGCTAAAGCTCTGTCGCGCCGAAGCCTGCCAGTCGATGGGCAGCGACCGCATTGCGGACCGCGCCCGGCAGCTTCTCGGGATCGACTTCCACCAGACGACGCTCGACGGCGCGGTGACGCTGGAAGCCGTGTACTGTCTCGGGCTCTGTGCCTGCGCGCCGGCCGCGATGCTTGACGGCGAGGTCTACGGCCGCGTCGACGAACACTGTCTTTCCGAAATCGTTGCGGGGCTAAGCCGATGACGGTGACGATCTACGTGCCGCGCGATGCCGCAGCGCTCGCTCTCGGAGCCGAAAAGGTGGCAAACGCGATTACCCAGGAGATCGCAGCCCGCGGCCTCGATGCGAAAGTCGTGCGCAACGGCTCGCGCGGCATGTTGTGGCTGGAGCCATTGGTCGAGGTGAGTACCGAACACGGGCGTATCGCCTATGGGCCGGTCAAGGCCGGCGACGTGAAGGGATTGTTCGATGCCGGCTTTGTAGACGGTGGACAGCATGCTTTGCATCTCGGGCCGACCGAGGACATTCCATTCCTGCGCCAGCAGACGCGGCTGACCTTCTCCCGTTGCGGCGTCACCGATCCGCTGTCGCTCGACGACTATCGCCACCATCAGGGTCTGAAGGGTCTTGAGAACGCGATCGCCATGAGCCGGGCCGAGATCGTCGCTCAGGTCACCGACAGTGGTCTTCGCGGCCGCGGCGGCGCCGGCTTCCCGACCGGCATCAAGTGGAAGACGGTGATGGATGCGGAGGCCAGCCAAAAATACATCGTCTGCAATGCGGATGAGGGCGACAGCGCCACGTTTGCGGACCGGATGATCATGGAAGGCGATCCCTTCGTGCTGATCGAAGGCATGATCATTGCCGGCATCGCGACGGGCGCCACCAAGGGTTATGTCTATACCCGCTCGGAATATCCGCACGCCATCGCGACGATGAGGGAAGCCGTCGAGATCGCCCGCGCCGCCGGCATCCTCGGGCCGTCGGTGTTGGGCTCGGCGCATGCCTTCGACATGGAGATTCGCTCCGGCGCCGGCGCCTATGTCTGCGGCGAGGAGACCTCGCTGCTGAATTCGCTCGAAGGCAAGCGCGGCATCGTGCGCGCCAAGCCGCCGCTGCCGGCGCTGCAGGGTTTTCTCGGCCGCCCGACGGTCGTCAACAACGTCATCTCGCTTGCGTCCGTGCCTGTGATCATGGATCGCGGCGCCGAGTTCTACAAAAACTTCGGCATGGGCCGGTCGCGCGGGACGATCCCGATCCAGATTGCCGGCAATGTCAAATACGGCGGGCTGTACGAGACGGCCTTCGGCCTGTCGCTCGGCGAGATCGTCGATCATATCGGCGGCGGCACGGCAACCGGCCGGCCGGTGAAGGCGGTTCAGGTGGGCGGGCCGCTTGGCGCCTATTTCCCGCGCGCGCTGTTCGATACGCCGTTCGACTACGAAGCCTTCGCGGCCCGGGACGGTCTGATCGGCCATGCTGGCATCACCGTGTTCGACGATAGCGCCGACATGCTGAAGCAGGCGCGGTTCGCGATGGAGTTCTGCGCCATCGAAAGCTGCGGCAAGTGCACGCCCTGCCGCATCGGTTCGACCCGCGGCGTCGAAACGGCCGACAAGATCGCCCAGGGCATCGAGCCGGAGAAGAACAAGGTGCTGCTCGCCGACCTCTGCAACACGATGAAGTTCGGCTCCCTCTGCGCGCTCGGCGGGTTTACGCCCTATCCGGTGATGAGCGCGATGAACCACTTTCCGGAGGACTTTTCTCCGGCACCGATGGTGGAGGCGGCGGAATGATGGACGCTCCTATCTTTGCGTCGGCGCAAGTCGCCCCCCTCTGGCCTGCCGGCCATCTCCCCCACAGGTGGGGAGATCGGCTGGGCGCGCGCTCACCGCTTTCAGTTGTGCGTCACATCCTCTGCTCCGGTTCTTTTGGAGCGACGGTTCTGCCTTTTGTAATCTCCCCACCCGTGGGGGAGATGGCCGGCAGGCCAGAGGGGGGCGATCTTGCTCCTACATTTATTCTTTCTAGCAAGGAGACACACGATGTCCCTCGTTCATGAAATCGACTACGGCACGCCGGCCTCGCGCTCGGAAGCGCAGGTCACCCTGACGATCGACGGCCGAGCCATCACTGTGCCGGAGGGCACCTCGATCATGCGCGCCTCGATGGAGGCCGGCATCAAGGTTCCGAAACTCTGCGCCACCGACATGGTCGACGCCTTCGGCTCCTGCCGCCTGTGCCTCGTGGAGATCGAAGGCCGCAATGGAACACCTGCCTCGTGCACCACGCCGGTCATGCCGGGCATGGTCGTGCACACGCAGACCGGCCGGCTGAAGGACATCCGCAAGGGGGTCATGGAGCTCTATATCTCTGACCACCCGCTCGACTGTCTCACCTGCGCCGCCAACGGTGACTGCGAATTGCAGGACATGGCCGGCGCAGTGGGCCTTCGCGATGTGCGTTACGGCTACGAGGGCGACAATCACGTCAAGGCTCGCAACGATGGTGCGATCAACGCCAAGTGGATGCCGAAGGACGAGTCGAACCCTTATTTCACCTACGACCCGTCGAAATGCATCGTCTGCTCGCGCTGCGTCCGTGCCTGCGAAGAAGTGCAGGGCACGTTCGCGCTGACGATCGAGGGCCGCGGGTTCGAAAGCCGGGTTTCGCCCGGTGCCCATGAACTTTTCCTCGATTCCGAATGCGTTTCCTGCGGCGCCTGCGTGCAGGCCTGCCCGACGGCGACGCTCACCGAAAAGTCGGTGATCGCGATCGGCCAGCCGGAACATTCGGAAGTCACCACCTGCGCCTATTGCGGCGTCGGCTGCTCCTTCAAGGCGGAAATGCGCGGCGAAGAGCTTGTGCGCATGGTGCCCTGGAAGGACGGGCAGGCGAACCGTGGCCATTCCTGCGTCAAGGGCCGTTTTGCCTATGGCTATGCAACCCACAAGGATCGCATCCTCAACCCGATGATCCGCGAGAAAATCTCCGATCCGTGGCGGGAAGTGACCTGGGAAGAGGCCTTTTCGCACGTTGCCTCCGAGTTCCGGCGCATCCAGTATCAGTACGGTCGTGAATCAATCGGCGGCATCACCTCGTCGCGCTGCACCAACGAGGAGACTTTCCTCGTCCAGAAGCTGATCCGCGCCGGTTTCGGCAACAACAATGTCGATACCTGCGCCCGCGTCTGCCACTCGCCGACCGGTTACGGCCTCGGCCAGGCCTTCGGCACCTCGGCCGGCACCCAGAATTTCGACTCGGTCGAGCATACGGATGTCGTCATCGTCATCGGCGCCAACCCGACCGACGGCCATCCGGTGTTCGGTTCGCGCTTGAAGAAGCGCTTGCGCCAGGGTGCAAAACTGATCGTCATCGATCCGCGCCGCATCGATCTCGTCCGCACGCCGCATGTGGAGGCTGACTATCACCTGCCGCTGCAGCCGGGCACCAACGTAGCCGTGCTGACGGCGCTGGCGCATGTCATCGTCACCGAAGGCCTGTTCGACGAAAAGTTCATCC
This sequence comes from Neorhizobium sp. T7_12, assembly GCF_002968535.1. Classification (NCBI taxonomy): domain Bacteria; kingdom Pseudomonadati; phylum Pseudomonadota; class Alphaproteobacteria; order Hyphomicrobiales; family Rhizobiaceae; genus Neorhizobium; species Neorhizobium sp. T7_12. Next base: position 85,488 of record NZ_PVBK01000019.1, read on the forward strand.
GCGAGCGCTGCGACTGGTCCGAGTTCGAGGACTGGGCCGGTTTCGTTTCGGAAAACGCACACAGCCCGGAGGCGACCGAGAAATATACCGGCGTGCCGGCGGATCTCGTGCGCGGTGCTGCCCGGCTTTACGCCAAGGGTAGCAACGGGGCGATCTATTACGGTCTCGGCGTCACCGAGCACAGCCAGGGTTCGACCACGGTCATGGCGATCGCCAACCTTGCGATGGTGACCGGCAATCTCGGTCGTCCGGGCGTTGGCGTGAACCCGCTGCGCGGTCAGAACAATGTCCAGGGCGCCTGCGACATGGGTTCGTTCCCGCACGAACTGCCGGGCTATCGCCATATCTCGGACGATGCGACCCGCGACACGTTCGAAAAACTGTGGGGTGTGACGCTCAACAACGAACCGGGCCTGCGCATCCCGAACATGCTGGATGCGGCCGTCGAGGGCACGTTCAAGGGCATCTACATCCAGGGCGAGGATATTCTCCAGTCCGACCCGGACACCAAGCATGTTTCTGCCGGCCTCGCTGCGATGGAATGCGTCGTCGTCCACGATCTCTTCCTGAACGAAACTGCCAATTACGCGCATGTCTTCCTGCCGGGTTCGACTTTCCTCGAAAAGGACGGCACGTTCACCAATGCCGAGCGCCGCATCAACCGCGTCCGCAAGGTGATGAGCCCGAAGAACGGTTATGCCGACTGGGAAGTCACCCAGAAGCTCGCCCAGGCGATGGGGCTTGCCTGGAACTATGCGCATCCATCTCAGATCATGGATGAGATCGCCGTGTCGACGCCGAGCTTCGCTCTGGTTTCCTACGACTATCTCGACAAGATGGGTTCGGTTCAGTGGCCTTGCAACGAGGCGCATCCGGTGGGCTCGCCGATCATGCATGTCGACGGTTTCGTGCGCGGCAAGGGCAAGTTCATCCGCACCGAATATGTCGCGACCGACGAACGCACCGGCCCGCGGTTCCCGCTATTGCTCACCACCGGCCGCATCCTTTCCCAATACAATGTCGGTGCCCAGACGCGGCGTACCGAGAACGTCACATGGCATGCGGAAGACCGGCTGGAAATCCATCCGCACGATGCCGAACAGCGCGGCATCAAGGAAGGCGACTGGATCAAGCTCGCCAGCCGTTCGGGCGATACGACGCTGCGCGCGCTGATCACCGATCGCGTCGCGCCGGGCGTGGTCTATACGACCTTCCACCACCCGAACACGCAGGCGAACGTCATCACCACCGACTTCTCCGACTGGGCGACCAACTGCCCGGAATACAAGGTGACGGCGGTGCAGGTATCGCCCTCCAACGGCCCGACCGAGTGGCAGAGCGACTATGACGAACTGTCGCGACGGTCTCGGCGGATTGCGGGGAAGCTGGAGGCGGCTGAGTGATGCAATTGCCTGGCGTGCTTCGCGTTACCCCCCTCTGCCTGCCGGCATCTCCCCCACAAGGGGGGAGATCGGCAAGACGCGCCGCCGGTATTCTTCAGCATTGGAAATACGTTTGCTCACTCGATTACGTTGATGGTGGGCTGGGCATCGCCACATCCGATCTCCCCCCTTGTGGGGGAGATGCCCGGCAGGGCAGAGGGGGGTGTTCCTGCCCCGACGTCCGATGACCTTATTCAACACCACCGCCACAGCCCCCGAGATCGCCCGCCGCAACGGCGTGGTCCGCGCCGGCTCGCGGGTGGTGCCGGAGGAGGTGCCGATCGCCTTTTCCTATGGCGGTTCCACTCATGCGGTGATGATGGGCACGCCTGCCGATCTCGAGGATTTCGCGGTAGGCTTCAGCCTGACGGAAGGCATCATAACCTCGATGGTGGAGATCGAGAGTATCGCCGTCGTCGAGGAGGGTGCCGGTCTCGATGTGCAGGTGACGCTTGCCGAGGATAAGGAAGATGCGCTGCGCGCCCGCCGGCGGCATATGGCGGGGCCGGTCGGCTGCGGGCTTTGCGGAATCGAGTCGATCGAGCAGGCCATGCGCCCGGTGCCGGATGTTTCCGCGGTGACGATGGCTCTCAGCGCCAAAGAAGTGAGTGAAGCCGTCGCGGCGCTCAACAGTGCGCAGCCGCTGCATCGGCAAACCCATGCGGTTCATGGCGCCGGCTTTGTCGTCCCAGGCAAGGGGCTGGTTGCCGTCCGCGAGGATGTCGGCCGCCACAATGCGCTCGACAAGCTCGCCGGAGCGGTCATCGCCAAGGGCCTCAAGGGTTCTGAGGGCGTCGTGGTCGTCACCAGCCGCATCTCCGTCGAGATGGTGCAGAAGACGGCGATCCTCGGAAGTTCGGTGCTGATCGCCATTTCCGCGCCGACGGCACTTGCAATCCGCACGGCGGAAACGGCGGGCATGACCTTGATCGCGCTGACCCGCGGCGAGGATTTCGAAATCTTTACGCGTACCGATCGCATAGTCACTGGAGTTGTCGCCGATGTCGCATGACCAAAGCCCCGAGCAACTCGTGCTCGACAAACTGGTCCGGATGGCCAACCAGATCGCCACCTTCTTCCTGTCGCAGCCGGAAAAGGTACGCGCCGAGGGCGTCGCGACGCATATCAACAAGTTCTGGGAGCCCCGCATGCGGCGCCACCTTTTCGAGCATCTCGACAATGGCGGAGCGAGATTGCTGCCGCTCGTCGTCGAGGCCTCGACGCTGATCCGCCGGCCGGAAGCCAAGGTTGGATCGGGCGTTGGTGTTGGCCAGGATGCGAGGCAGGGGGCGCCGGGCGGCAAAGGTCCCGCCGAAGGAGAATCGTTGTCGGAACCGAGCGTTCCGGAAAGCGCCGCATGATTCATCCATCCGGCAGGTGAGGGGCCGGAGGAGGAATAGAGCCTAGCCATCATCCGAGGGAGGATATTTTAAATGGCAATTGCAGGAACGACGGACGAGGGCCTGACAGGCAATGTCGGGCTCCTCGATAGGGAACGTATTATCGCAAAACCAGGTTTCAATCGCTGGCTCGTGCCGCCGGCAGCTTTGGCCATTCATCTTTGCATCGGCATGGCTTACGGCTTCAGCGTCTTCTGGCTGCCGCTGTCCCGTGCCTTGGGTACCACTCAGGACCCGTCCTGCACCAGCCTCAACCTCATCTCGGCTCTGTTCACGACAAGCTGCAACTGGCGTGTCGCGGACCTCGGCTGGATCTACACGCTGTTTTTCGTGCTGCTTGGTTGCTCGGCGGCAATCTGGGGCGGCTGGCTGGAACGGGTCGGCCCGCGCAAGGCCGGCTTCGTCTCGGCCTGCTGCTGGTGCGGCGGCATTATCGTCGCGGCAATCGGCGTCATGACCCACCAGCTGTGGCTGATGTGGATCGGCGCCGGCGTGATTGGCGGTGTCGGCCTCGGCCTCGGCTATATTTCGCCGGTCTCGACGCTGATCAAATGGTTCCCCGACCGCCGCGGCATGGCGACGGGCATGGCCATCATGGGCTTCGGCGGAGGTGCGATGATCGGTGCCCCGCTCGCCAACCTGTTGATGAACTATTTCAAGACCGATACTTCGGTCGGCGTGTGGCAGACCTTCATCTGTATGGCGGTGATCTATTTCGGCTTCATGATGGGCGGCGCCTTCGGCTACCGCATTCCGCCGGCCGGCTGGCGTCCGGAAGGCTGGACACCCCCGGTCTCCAAGACGACAATGATCACCACCAAGCACGTCCACCTGCGCGACGCACACAAGACCAAGCAGTTCTGGCTGATCTGGGCGGTGCTTTGCCTGAACGTTTCGGCTGGCATCGGGGTTATCGGCATGGCCTCGCCAATGCTGCAGGAAATCTTCGCCGGATCGCTGATCGGCCTGCCGAACCTGACCTTCTCGCAGCTCGATGCGGGCCAGAAGGGACAGATCGCCACGATCGCCGCCGGTTTTGCGGGTCTCCTGTCGCTCTTCAATATCGGCGGGCGTTTCTTCTGGGCGTCGCTCTCCGACAAGATCGGCCGCAAGAACACATACTATACGTTCTTCGTGCTCGGCATCGTGCTCTACGCACTCGCTCCGACGCTTGCCGACATGGGCAACAAGGCGCTCTTCGTGCTCGCCTTCGGCATCATCCTGTCCATGTATGGAGGTGGTTTTGCGACCATCCCTGCCTATCTCGCGGATATCTTCGGCACCCAGTTCGTCGGTGCGATCCACGGTCGTCTTCTGACGGCCTGGGCGACGGCCGGCATTCTCGGTCCCGTCGTGGTCAACTATATCCGCGAAGCCCAGCTCACCGCCGGCGTGCCGGCCGGGCCGGCGCTCTATACCGGCACGATGTACATCCTCGCCGGCATGCTGGTGCTGGGTCTGATCGCCAACGCGCTGGTGCGTCCGCTTGCCGACAAGTGGTTCATGTCGGACCATGAAGTCGCTTCGCTGCAGGCAAAGACAGCCGCCGCGAATGCCGGTCCGACGGGTTCCTTCGGCATCGGCACGGGCGGTCTCGACGCCAAGGCGGCGGTCGCCTGGGCCGTGGTCGGCATCCCGCTTCTCTGGGGCGTCTGGGTGACGCTGAGGAGCAGTCTGGTTCTGTTCGGCTGACATAGTCGACAGGAATGACTAACGGAGGGCGGCGGTGCCGCCCTTTTTTTTGTCTCGCACGGAAATGTGAGGATAAAAACGGAGGCGGCTCCGATTGACGTCGTGGGAATCCGGACTAGATTGCGTTGCGGAGCCCGAAGCCGCTTTCTCTTGCGGGACGCACGCGCCCGCGTGCCCGATCCGGCTCCGAACGACTGCTTATATCGCTTCATATCTTCAGTGCACACGGGAGCTCTCCATGCGCTACAATCAATTGGGCAATACCGGTCTTTTCGTCTCCGAACTCTGCCTCGGCACGATGACCTTCGGCGAGAACCAGACGGGCGCCGTCTGGAGTGCCGTCGCCGGTCTCGATCAGGACGCCGCCGACAAGATCGTCGAGCGCTCGCTGGCCGCGGGTGTCAATTTCATAGATACCGCCAATGTCTATTCCGAGGGTAGATCCGAGCGCATCCTCGGCCAGGCGATCAAGAATGTCGGCGTGCCGCGCAAGGACGTGGTCATCGCCACGAAATTTTATGGCCAGATGGGCGACAAGCCGAACGACCGCGGCGCCTCCCGCGGCCACATCATGGATTCCGTCGAGCAGAGCCTCGAACGACTGCAGATGGACCATATCGATCTCTACCAGATCCATGGCACCGACACGGTAACGCCGATCGACGAGACGTTGCGGGCGCTCGACGATCTCGTATCGCGCGGCCTGGTGCGTTACATCGGGCTCTCCAACTGGGCTGCCTGGCGGATGGCGAAGGCGCTCGGGATTTCCGAACGCAAGGGTTATGCCCGCTTCGAGACGGTGCAGGCCTATTATTCGATCGCCGGCCGCGACCTCGAGCGCGATATCGTGCCGCTGATGCAGGAAGAGAAGCTCGGCCTGATGGTCTGGTCGCCGCTCGCCGGCGGGCTGCTTTCCGGCAAATACGGTCCGGGCGCTCCGGGCAGCGGGGAAGGCCGCCGCGCCAACTTCGATTTCCCGCCGGTCGACAAGGATCGCGCCTGGGCCTGCGTCGCGGCCATGCGCGAGGTCGGCGCCAGGCACGGTGCGAGCGTCGCGGAAGTGGCGCTGGCCTATATCCTCGCCAAACCGTTCGTGACGAGCGTCATCATCGGCGCCAAGCGGTTGGAGCAGCTCGAGGAAAATCTGAAGGCCGTGAAGCTGAAGCTCGACACCGAGGACATGGCAAAACTCGACGAGGTCAGCGCACTTGCTCCGGAATATCCGGGTTGGATGCTCGTCCGTCAAGGTGCCGGGCGCCGTCCGGCTCCGTTCGAGCCAAAGGAATAATCATGAAAAAAGCCCGCGGCGATTCAACGCTGCGGGCTTCATAATCGAATAGCGGCTTAGTGGTCTTTCCAGCCAACCGCCTTGGCCTTGAGGTCGGATGCGCAGGTCTTTCTTGGCCTGCGCTATCGCAAATCAGGCAGCCAGCTCGTCGGCTTCGGTGCCCTTGAACATCTTGGCGAGGTTCAGGAAGCAGATCATGCCGTTCTCGTTGGCGATGATGCCTTCGGAGAAGGACTTGTCGAAGGACGCGGAGATTTCCGGAACCGGCTGAACCTGGCTCGAGGGAATCGTCAGGATGTCCGAGACGCGGTCAACGAGCATGCCGATGACCATGTTGTGGACTTCGGCGACGACGATGGCACTGCGCTCGTTGGCAACCGTGCTCTTCATGCCAAGCTTGTAGGCAAGGTCGATGATCGGGATTACCGAACCGCGAAGGTTCATGACGCCGATGACGTCGGCCGGAGCGTGCGGGATCGGCGTCGAAGGCGCCCATCCGCGGATTTCGCGGATCGTCGTCGTCTTGACGCAGAACTCCTGGTCATGAAGACGGAAGGCGATGATTTCCAGCGTTTCGCCGCTGTAGCTTGTGGAGTTGATCGTCGTAGCCATCAGAATTCTTCCCAACTATCCGTTGCCTGAGCGGCAGCGGCGGCACCCGTTGTGGTCCGCGCGACCGTTGCCATGAGTTTGCGTGCCGGCGATGCAACGGGTCGTGCATCAGGTCGCGCTATTGCAATCTTATGCGAAGAATGTTGCGCAAATCTAAATCGTGACAGGAGATCGCGCAGTGTTTCGGCTTCGCGTGCCAGGTTGTGGCTGGCGGCGCTTGTTTCCTCGACCATCGCAGCATTCTGCTGCGTGTTCTGGTCCATCGAGTTCACGGCCTTGCTGATCTCCTTGATTCCCGTGGATTGCTCGCGGGCAGCCTCGACGATCGCTGCGACATTGCCGTTGATCTCGTCCACCTGGGACATGATCTCATCGAGCGCCTTGCCGGTTTCGCCGACGAGCGCGACGCCACGCTTGACCTGTTCGGAGGAGGTCGAGATCAGCGTCTTGATCTCCTTGGCCGCACTGGCGGAACGTTGCGCCAGTTCGCGGACTTCCTGGGCGACGACCGCAAAGCCCTTGCCCGCTTCGCCGGCGCGTGCCGCCTCGACACCCGCATTCAGCGCCAGCAGGTTCGTCTGGAAGGCGATCTCGTCAATCACGCCGATGATATTGGAGATTTCCCGGGATGACGTCTCGATCTGGCCCATCGCGTTTACCGCGTTGCGGACCACGGCGCCGGAATGTTCGGCGCTTTTTTTCGCATGCGAGACCAGACCACCGGCTTCTTCCGCGCGCTTGGCGCTGTCGATGACGGTACGGCTGATCTCTTCAAGCGCCGCGGCGGTCTCCTCGACTGCCGCCGCCTGCTGCTCGGTGCGTTTGGCAAGGCTGTCGGAAGCCTGGCGGATCTCGTTGGAGCCTCCTGCAATCCCCTCGGCGTTCTCGCCGACGGTGCGCATGGCCCCGGCCAGTTTTCCGATGGCTTCGTTGAAATCGACGCGGATCTGTTCGAGTGTCGAAATGAAGGGCACTTCGATCCGGAACGTCAGGTCGCCGTTCGAAAGAGACGTCAGGCCATCGGCGATGTCATCGACGGCGCGGACACGTTCGGTGATGTCGGTTGCAAACTTGACCACCTTGAAGACCCGGCCGTCGGCGTCGAAGATCGGATTGTAGGAGGCCTGGATCCAGACTGCCTTGCCGCCCTTGCCGATGCGCTTGAACTCGGCGGCAATCGCTTCGCCGCCGGCAAGCTTCTTCCAGAATTGCGGGTATTCGGCGCTGTCACGGAACGACGGTTCGCAGAACATGCTGTGATGTTTGCCGGTGATTTCCGAAAGCTGATAACCGAGGCAGGCGAGGAAATTTTCGTTGGCGGTCAGGACGTCGCCACCGGGCGTGAACTCGATGATGGCCTGAGTGCGCGAGATGGCGTTGATCTTGCCTTCGTCATCGGCGGATTTGAGCTTTGCGGCGGTGATGTCAGTTGCGAACTTGACCACCTTGTAAGGCTTGCCGCCTGAAGTCACCGGATTGTAGGAGGCCTGGATCCAGATCTCGCGGCCACCCTTGCCAATGCGCTTGTAGGCGGCAGCATCAAATTTGCCGCTGCCGAGGTTCGCCCAGAAATCCCTGTAGGCTTGCGACTTCACGTAATCCGGGTCGCAAAACATGCTGTGATGCTTGCCGACGATTTCGGAAAGAGTGTAGCCAAGCGTCTTGCAGAAGTTCTCGTTGGCCGTGAGAACCTTTCCGGATAGATCAAACTCGATAATGGCCTGCGACTTGCTGAGTGCAGCAAGTACTGCTTTCGCGTCAGCGCCTGGAAGTGAAAGTATGGACATCTGGCTTGCGTGCCCCCGTCTGTAGGTTCCCGAACTGGCTCAATTTGCCAACAGCCTAACGAGATAACCATCTCGCCGCCGGGACACTGAGTCTTGCTAAAAATAGCATTGAGGAATTAACGGAAGGTCAATAGTTCTGTTCTCGCAAAATTGTGGAAAATACGTATCCACTTGTCTATTGTCAAATTTCTCAGCGGTAAGTAGATCTTCGTTTATTTTCTATACTAAAAACTTATATTGAGATTTGTCGCGAGTAACTGTCTGATTTATTTCAGATGTAGACTTGCCTCTGATTATGCAGAGCGAGTTGGACGATCCAGAACACGCCGGCCGAAAAGGCTTGCCGCCAGTTCCACCATGATCCGGGCGCTCTTGCCGCGATCGTCGAGGAACGGATTAAGCTCGACGAGATCGAGCGACGCGACGAGCCCGGTATCGTGGAGCATTTCCATGATCAGGTGCGCCTCGCGGAAGGTCGCGCCGCCGGGCACGGTGGTACCGACGCCCGGCGCTATGTCCGGGTCCAGGAAATCGACGTCGAGGCTCACATGCAGGAGGCCATTGGCGGCGTTCACCGCCGCGATCACCTGGCGCATGATCGCGGCGATCCCGTGCTCGTCTATGGCGCGCATGTCGAAGACGTTGACGCCGTGATCGGCGATGAGCTTCCGCTCGATCTCGTCGACCGAGCGGATGCCGATCTGGAAGACGTTTTTGGGATCGACCTTAGGCCGGGCGCTGTCGAGGATAGGTGCAAATTCCGCCTGGCCGGTAAAGAAGGCGACCGGCATGCCATGGATGTTGCCGGAGGGCGATGTCTCGGGCGTGTTGAAATCCGTATGGGCATCGAGCCAGAGAACGAAGAGCGGCCGGCCGATCTCGGCAGCGTAACGCGCCATGCCAGGCACGCTGCCCATGGAAAGGGCGTGGTCGCCGCCCATGATCACCGGAATGGTGCCGGCCTTGGCCATTTCATAGGTCCGGGTTTCGAGAGCGCGCGTGAACGCAGCGACGATCGGCAGGTTCTTCGCGTCGTTTCTCTCCGGCAGGTCAGCTGCCGGTTCCGGGCGCAGGTCGCCATTGTCGACGACCCGGAAACCGAGGCCCTCCAGCGCCTTGACGATGCCGGCAAGCCTGAAGGCCGCCGGACCCATCGCGCAGCCGCCGCGACCGGAGCCCTCTTCCAGAGGAACGCCGATCAATGTGATGTCTTTGGAGGTCATGCTTTTTCTCCCGAGCAAGCAGGAATGAAACGAAATATGCGAGATCAGTATTCGCGCTCATAAAAGATGCCGGCTTTGCCACCTTCGGTGCCGGCGCCGGCCTTGAGCTTCACACCGCGGCCGACATCGAGGTTGATCGTCGCTTCCGCGCCGCTCTCGCCGCCCTGCTCGACCTGGATATAGGTGCGGTTGTTGATATAGCGGCCGACCGACACGGTGGTCTGGCCGGTCGCATCGGTGTTGATGTCGAGATCGTCGACACCGAGATTGTTGCGCAGCGTTTCAAGCAGCGATGTGGAGCCCCCGCCTGCGAGCTGGGCGACGGCGTCGGCCAGCTGGGCGATCTGCAGCGGCGACAGCCGCGACATCGACTGGCCGAAGATCAGCCGCGCCAGAACCTCGTCCTGGGGCAGGGCGGGCGAGGAGGAGAAGGCGATCGTCGGATCGTTGGCGACGCCCGTGACTTTCACGGTGATCGTCGTGGCGGCGGAGGTCGTGTTCGCCTCCATGTTGAGAACCGGGATCAGGCCGCCGCCGAAGGTTATGTCGCCATCGGTGAAATCCATCCGTTTGGCGAGGATCACGATACGGCCGCGGCGCATCTCGAAGCCGCCGGCGACGACCGGTGCGATCGCCGTGCCCGTCACGGTCAGCTCGCCGCCGAGTTCGGCGTCGATGCCTCGCCCGCGAACGAAGATGCCGTTCGGTGCGCTGATCTGAAGGTTGAGCGCGATCGGGTTCGAGGCGCCGCTGGCGCTCTTCGGCCGCATCTTTTCCATCTGCCGCAGCACGTCGGGTGGTGCGTTGCGGTGGCGGATATCGATGGCGGAAAGCGATGTCGGCAGGCGGGCGGGCACGGTGATCGCCGCCTTGGTCAGTGTTACGCGGCCTCCGAGGACGGGGCCTGAGGTCAGAGGGCCGGTGATGGTCAGGGCGCCGTCGGCGGTAGCGGCGAAAAGCGCGCCATCGGCATAGGCTGCCTGAGCCAGAGTGATCCTGAGGTCGGCCGGGAAGCCGGAGCCCGGCGTGATGCCGACCGAGCCCTGGACCGAAACCGTGCCACCACCCGAGAGCTTGCCCGTAAGCCTGGAGATATTGGCGCTTTTGCCATCGAAGGCGACATTGGCGGCAAGGTCCGTCAGGGCGAGATTACGACGGACATCCACCAGCCTCGCGCCGGACGAGGATGCCGTGCCGGTGATCGCCGGCGCTGCCGCCGTGCCGCCGATCGCGAGGTCGACATTGCCGGTGCCTTCCAGGACGAAGCCTTGCGCGGCCATCTGTCCGGCGAGGATCGAGAAGGGCAGTTTCCCGCTGAATTTCAGATTGAGCGGCTTTTCGCCTGCAAGCGAGATGGAGCCGCCGCCGGACAACGAGACGCCGCCGCCGCCCGAAAGGCGGGTGTCGAGGGTGACGGTGCCGTTCTGAAACGTGCCACCGGCGGTGATGTTGAAAGCCGCGACCCCGGCGGAGGCGGTCTGCGCAACGCCTGCATCGGCCCAGCGCAGATCATAACGGACAGCGGGGGCTTGCGGCGTTCCCGTCGCGGTAACCGTGCCGGAAATCGTGCCGCGGGCGCCGAGGCTCGGCGCAAACGCGTTGACCAGGCTGGCGGGCACGGCATTGGCGCGGGCGTTGATATCGAGGGCGGGAATGCCGTCCTTCAGGATGACCTTGCCGGCAGCCGAGAGATCGAGGCCGCCGGAGCCCGTCAGGCGGGTCTTGTCTAACGTGACTGTTCCGTTGGCGAAGCTGCCGCTTGCTTGGACTCGAAACGGACTGATGCCAGCATCGCGCGACTGGCGAAGCTGTGCATCACTCCATTCTAAATCGTAACGTATGGCAGGGGCAGACGCGGCGCCGGTGGCGTTGATCGTGCCGGATATCATGCCGGCAGCGTTGATCGCGGGGACGAACGCGTTGATGAGATTGGCGGGCAGCGCCCTGATATTGGCGGTCAAGTCCAGCGCCGAGCCAGCCGTGCCGTTGACGGTGACGCTGCCGGACCCGGTTGCGATGGTGAGGTCGGCAAGACGCGCACCGCCATTGGCGACCGCGACGCGGGTCGGGGCAGCAAGCCGGACCGGGATGCTGCGCGGTGCCGCTGCGAAGCTCTCGATGCCGACCGAGATATCGGCGCCGGCCTGGATATCGCCGACCGCCGTGAGGGGGGCGTTGTCATACTGGGCGGCGAGATTGAAGTTGGTCCGGTTGCCGCCCTGGCTGACGCCGAGGTTGACGTCGTTGATGCCGACCGAGCCGGCGCCGATGCGCGTGGCGCGGACCGTACCCTCGGCCGCAATCGCCTTGATGTCGGCAATGGCGAGATCGATATTCGGCTGGGCGATCTCGATCGTTCCGCGGCGAAGCGCCTTGCCGGAAGCCCGGATCACGGCGCCGGCCTTGCCGCCGGTATTGCTGAACATCACTGTCCCCTTCAGGTCGCCCTGGGCCTGCTGGGCCGCAAGTGCTGCAAGCAGGGAGACATCCGGGAAATCGAACGTGAGCTGGCCTTCCGGCAGGAAGGCGGGAGAGAAGTTCAAGGCGCCGGTCAACTTGTTCGGGCCGATCTGGGCGGTGATCGCCGGCGCGCTGGTGCGGCCCTGGACGGAGGCGACGTCGGCATTGACACGGATCGGCTGGCCGTCGAGCGAACCGGTGCCGGTCAGCTTGCCCTTGGGTGCGTTCGGATCGGCGGTGCCTTCCAGGATGAAGCTCATGTCCTGGAGCTTGCGGCCGACCAGTCGCGCGTCGGCGGAATTGAGCACCGCCCTGACGCCCATTGCGGCGAGCGGCCCCTTGGCGGAGATGTCGAAACCGGCAGCCCCCTCGGCTTCCGGCAGCCAACGCTTCAGATCCGGCACGCGGCCGGCCAGGCGCCCGGTGACGGTCCGATTGTCGAGCAGCATGTTGCCGTGCGCTTCGATGGCGTTCGAGCGCATCACGAAGTTCTCGAGGCTGACGCGACCGCCGTTCACCATGTTGACGTAGCCTTCGGCGGAAAGCTTGCCCTCGAACTTCGAAACCAGTCCTGGCGGCAGGACGGCGGGATTGGCGAAAACCCGGAAATTGCCGGTGACCGCCTGTTTGGACATGTCATAGGCGCCGGAAAGCGTACCGTTGACGTTGCCGCTGTCGAAGGTCGCCGCATCCAGGCCGATCGCCGGTGGTGCGAGCCTAAGCGGCGCATCCAAGGTCACCGGCCCGCGGATCACCCGGTCGAGATCGTCATTGGCGAAATCCGTGCGGGCGACGGTGAAACGGCTGCGGATGCTGCCCGAGCGGCTGATGAGGTTGAGATCTTCGCTTTCCGCCTGCAGACGGATCTGGCCGAAGCGCCCCTGCGGCAGTTCGGCGGCGCTGAGTGCCGCCGTCGCGTTGAAGCGCGCCGAGGTGGATGCTCCGGTCAGCGTGAAATTGATGCTTTCGAAGGAGAAGCGGCTCTTCTGACCGCTGATCGGCCAGACGAAGTCGACGGGGCCCTTCACGCCGTTGAGGCTGGCGGTGAGGCTGTTGTCGCCCGTCGGGTCCCATGCCCCCTTGGCGGCAATCTTCACGGCGCCGGAGGTGAGATCGCCGCGTTCGATATCCACGCGGCCGGAGGGCGCATAGATCGCGGCGATGTTGATATCCGTCGTGCCGCCGAACAGCGGACGAAAGGCGGGCGGAAGAAGCGTCGACAGCTGGCCGCCGCCGGTCACCTCCACCCTGTGCCTGCCGTTTTCGACCAGCAGGTGTTTGCCGTTGACCGCGATCACGGGAGTGCCGCCGACGCTGCCCTGCAACTTGCCGGCCCAATCGGACAGAGGTCCTTCGCCATCGAGCGCCAGTTCGACTGCCGGAGTGCCGGGCAGACGCAAAAGGCGGGCGAGCAGGCCGCCCTGCGGCTCGGACACGGCAGCCTTGAGGGTCAGGCGATTTTCGGACGGAGCGTAGACCACATCGGCAGATGCCCTGGCATCCGGCTCGTCCTTGCGGGTCGCCTGCAGGTCGAGCGAAATGTCGGGTCCGGTCGCGTCGATCGATCCCTTCACCGAAAGGGAGAAGTCCCGTCCCGAAAATGCCTGGGAGAGATTGATGTCCGGCAGGTCGATCTGCGCAACGCGGATGCCGACCGGCAAGGGCGATCCGGAGGAGCCCGTCGATGCCGTCTGTGTCGGGGCGGGCGCTTTCGGCGGCCGCGGCGCACGGATGAAATTGACGGTGTCGGCCGAAATGTGCTCGGCGCGGAAGACCCCGGTCACCAGGGATGTCGGCGACCAGTCGATCTTGATGCCGCCGATCTGGGCATAGGGGCCTGCATCGTCGGACAGCGTAAGGGCATCGATACGCAGGTCGCCGGTCAGAAGGCCTTCCGGGCGCGTGAAGGAGATGCCGCGGTCAGGCGTGGAGACGATGGCGGAAATGCGGTCCGCGGCGACGCGTCCGCCGACCGGGGTGAGGGCGACGAAAAGGAAGACGCCCAAGGCCATGACGAACAGGATCGCGACCACGCCAAGCGCAGCCTTCAAGACCCATTTCAACAGGCGTACCATCAGCATCATGCCTTAAACGCTACCCTTCACTGCCTTTCAGAATGCCTGTCCTATGCCCGCATAGATACCGTACTGGCTACCGCCGTCATAGCGCTGCAAGGGAATTGCAACGTCCAGTCTGAGCGGTCCAAAAGGCGTGGCATATCGCACGCCAATCCCTGCACCAGCACGTATATCAGAAAAATCGGGCACGATTCCGGTCGATACCGTACCAATGTCGACGAAAGGTACAATGCCTATGTTTTCTGACACTTTTACCCTCACTTCGAAAGATCCCAGCGTATAAGAGCGCCCGCCCGTGGCTTCATCGGCGCTGTTATAGGGCGAGATTTCCCGATAGGCGTAACCGCGCACCGATCCGCCGCCGCCGGCGAAGAATCTGCGTGTCGCCGGGATTCTTTCAAGGTCGCTTCCGCCGACCAGCGTTCCGGCGGCCAGACGGGCGGCGAGGACGATGTTGTCCTCCTGCCCGAGGCCGAGATAACCGGAGATCGAGCCCTCGAACGACGAGAAGATCGTGCCGTCCATCAGTTCGTAGCTCGGCTTGGCGGATAGGGTCGCGTAATATCCCTTGGTCGGGTCGAGCTTGTTGTCCCGCGCATCGCGCTCGAAGCTGACCGGCAGGCTGAGCGTGAGGTACTGGTTGTTGCCGAACGCATCGTCGGCGTCGATATAGGCGATCTCTCCGCCGCCCTTGAGCTTGTCCGTCTCGTTCAGCTCGTAGGTGATGCCGGCCGAATAGATGATGGTTTGCGCCTCGTAGACGTCAGGCGTTTCACTCTTCGCCTCCAGACGGGATTCGAAGGTCGCTTCGGGCACAAAAGCGCCAGGCTTGGTAAAGATGATCCCGGCGGAATAATCGAACGTGGTGACGTCGGTGGTGGCGCCGATACCGGACACTTTGCCTTCGATCCGAAGCGATTCGGCTTCCCCGAAGAGGTTGCGGTGGCCCCAGTATCCTTCGAGGCCGGCGCCATCGATCGAGGAATATTCGGCGCCGAAGCCGAAATAGCGATGCTTGCCTTCCGACACCTCGATCGTCAGCGGCAACGAACCGTCCGGTGCCAGCTTGTCCGCCTCGTGGATCGTCACGCTCGAGAAGACCCCGAGTTCGCGCAGGCGGTCGTTCGCCTTCTTCAATTGTCCGGGCGAATATTGTCCATGTTTGTCGAGCCGCGAATAACGGCTGATGAAGGTGGCATCGACGGTGCGCGATCCCTTCACCGCGACAGCTCCGAACGGGGCAACAGGGCCGCCGATCGCACCGAGCACCACGTTGATCGTGTTGGTGCGGTGATCGGCCGTCACCTGCCGCTCCGTCAGCTTTGCGAGCGGGCGGCCCTCGTCCTTCAAATCGACGAGAAGCTGCTGGCTGGCCTTCAGGATCAGCCGCGAACCCGCCGCGCCGCCGGCGACGAGATCGTATTTTTCCGGATCGCGGCCGACGGCGTCCCCCTCGAAACGGACCGAGCCGAGTTTGAAAACCGGACCGGGATCGACGCGGACCGTGACCGGCACGGGTGCCGCGTGGTCGAATGCAGGGTTGGGCGGCAGGCGGTCGATATCGGTTCCGGCGACGGAGATATGCACGGTGCCGCCGTAACGGGCCTCTTCGTAGAGCACGGCGACGAGCCGGTCGCGGTCTTCGCGCGCCTTGATGATGACGCCGAGATCGCCGGAGACCGGCTGCTTTTCGTCGGTGATCAGGGAGGCGGCGGATTCGAGACGCTTCTTGAGGTCCTTGTCCGCATTGCCGGCTTCGAGCGTCGCGTCGTAACGGACGGGATCGATGATCTCGACCTTGTCTTCGTCGTCGCCGAACAGGGTAATGCCGAAGAGTTTGAAAGCGTAGGCGTTGCCGGAAAGCGGCGGGGAAACGAGAAGTGCAGCGGCGAGCATCGTGGCCGTGCCTGCCCCCCTCAACCTCCGCTTTTCTGTCCGCCCAGTGTTTTCGTTCCGCATACGCAAACTGCTGTGGATCCCCCGGCTGGAAGCCTTCATAGCATCCGACGAAGCGGACTATCTAACTGCAAAAGAGGAAGCCGGGTACCCCTTCGTGATGATTTCATGAAAGAAAAAGCCCCGGAGTGTGCTCCGGGGCCACAGTTTTTCCTGCAATCCACGCGTTTATCAGTAACGGCGCGGGCAGCTGTCGATATAGCGGCGGCCATAACGGTCGCGGTAGTAGCACTGTCCCGGCTGTTCGGCGACGGAGCCGATCAAGGCACCGGAAACGCCGCCGATCGCAGCGCCAACGGCGGCGCCGCGGACGTTGCCGGTAGCCAGGCCGCCGATCACGGCGCCGGATGCTGCGCCGATGCCGGCGCCCTGTTCAGTTGCCGTGCAGCTCGCGAGCGAAGCGCCAACCATCAAAAGCACCAAGGCCTTCTTCATGAGATCCTCCTATTTGTTCTTCATCTTGCCCGGCTGTCTCGCAGACTCCGAACGTTTCCGCGGGTCAATTCAACAGCCATCAATGGGAACAATAGGTCGCGGCGAACAAGAGTCCATATGAGCTCAATATTTTGGGCACCGATTTTTGTTTTGGTTTGCCGATAGTTACTCGGTATTCGACGGAAGCGAAGGGCGGCCGCTCGTCTGGCTGCCGACCAAAATATTGCCGTTTCCCTAGAAAGTAGCGGTTGATCCCTTAGGTAAAAAAGCAAATGATGATGGGCGTGTCCGGGAGGGATACGAGGAGGATCATATGACGAAAGTGACGCTGACCGTGAACGGCCGCGCTATGAGCGGCGAGTGCGAGGACCGCACCCTGCTCGTGCATTTCATCCGCGAAAAACTTGGTCTGACGGGAACGCATGTCGGCTGCGATACGACCCAGTGCGGCGCCTGCGTCGTTCATATGGACGGCCATTCGGTGAAGAGCTGTTCGATCCTGGCGGTGCAGGCATCCGGTTCGTCGATCACGACGATCGAGGGCCTCGCCGGCCAGGGCGAATTGCATCCGGTTCAAGCCGCATTCAAGGAGCATCATGGCCTGCAATGCGGCTTCTGTACGCCCGGCATGGTGATGACGGCCGTTGACCTGATCAACCGCGAAGGCGGGACGCTGACCGAAGAGACGGTCCGCGCCGGGCTCGAGGGCAATATCTGTCGGTGCACCGGCTACCACAACATCGTCAAGGCGATCCTTGCCGCCGATGCCGAAATGGCAACGGGCCGTCAGGCCGCTGAATAGGTGAGTAGTGAGTAGTCGTTAGTGAGCAGTGGTTCACGCGCCGCTTTGGTTTTGAACTCCTTACTACCGACTAATTCCTAATCACTACTCACTTAATCACCATCTCGGGAGGAGATGAACATGGGTGTTGAAGGAATCGGTGCACGCGTTACCCGCAAGGAAGACAAACGCTTCTTGACCGGCAAGGGCCGTTACACGGACGACATGACCGTACCGGGCATGAAATATGCCTGTTTCGTCCGCAGTCCCTATGCGCATGCGAAAATCGGCGATATCGACGCGACCGCGGCGAAGGCCATGCCGGGCGTCATCGACGTGCTCGACGGCAAGCAGCTTCAGGCGGACGGCATCGGCAATCTCATCTGCGGCTGGATGATCCATTCCAAGGACGGGTCGCCGATGAAGATGGGCGCCTGGCATCCACTCGCGGTCGATACCGTGCGTTATGTGGGCGACGCGATCGCCATCGTCGTCGCCGATACCTCCGGCGAGGCCCGCGATGCTGCGGAAGCCGTGGTCATCGATTACGAACAGCTCCCGGTGGTGACCGAGGCCGTTGCAGCACTCGCCTCCGGCGCGCCGCAAATCCATCCGGAAGCGCCCGGCAACCTGATCTTCGATTGGCAGATCGGCGAACCTGACGCCGTGGACAAGGCGATTGCGGCGGCTGCGCATGTCACCGAAATCGAGATCCTCAACAACCGCCTGTCGCCGAACCCGATGGAGCCGCGCGCCACGCTTGGCATCTACGACACGGCGGAAGATCACTATACCTGCTACACGACCAGCCAGAACCCGCATGTGGCGCGACTGGTGATGAGCGCCTTCTATAATGTCGCGCCGGAAAACAAGCTGCGCGTCATCGCGCCGGATGTCGGCGGTGGCTTCGGCTCGAAAATCTATATCTACCCGGAAGAGATCATCTGTCTCTGGGCCTCGAAGAAGACCGGTGTGCCGGTGAAATGGACATCGGACCGCACCGAGGCCTTCCTCACCGACGCGCATGGCCGCGACCATGTCTCGAAGGTGAAGATGGCCTTCGACGCGAATAACCGCATCACGGCGTTGAAGGTCGATACGATCGCCAACCTTGGCGCCTATATGTCGCTGTTCTCCTCGGCCGTGCCGACCTATCTCTATGCGACGCTGCTGTCCGGCCAGTATGCGATCCCGGCGATCCACGCCAATGTCCGCACCGTCTATACCAATACGGTGCCGGTTGACGCCTATCGCGGCGCCGGCCGTCCGGAAGCGACCTATCTGCTGGAACGGACAATGGAGACGGCGGCCCGCGAACTCGGCGTCTCGCCGGCGGAACTGCGCCGGACGAATTTCATCCGCTCCTTCCCCTACCAGACGCCCGTCATCATGAATTACGACGCGGGCGATTACGAAGCTTCGCTGAATGCGGCGATGCAGGCCGCCGACTGGGCAGGTTTTGCCGCCCGGCGGTCGCAATCGGAAGCCAGGGGCAAGAAACGCGGCATCGGCATGAGCTGCTATATCGAGGCCTGCGGTATCGCGCCGTCGGCTGCGGTCGGTTCGCTTGGCGCCGGCGTTGGCCTCTGGGAATCCGCCGAAGTGCGGGTCAACGCGGTCGGGACGATCGAAGTGCTGACCGGATCGCACAGCCATGGCCAGGGCCATGAAACGACCTTCGCGCAGCTTGTCGCCGGCCGTCTCGGCGTGCCGATCGAAAGCATCAGCATCGTCCATGGCGATACCGACAAGGTGCAGATGGGCATGGGCACCTACGGCTCGCGCTCCGGCGCGGTCGGCATGTCGGCGGTCGTCAAGGCGCTCGACAAGGTCGAGGCCAAGGCGAAGAAGATCGCCGCGCATCTGATGGAAGCCTCCGAGGAGGATATCGTCATCGAGAACGGCGAGCTGAAGGTCGCAGGCACCGACAAGTCGGTGCCGTGGTTCCAGGTGGCGCTCGCCTCCTACACCGCCCACAACCTGCCTTCGGGCATGGAGCCGGGTTTGAAGGAAACCGCCTTCTACGACCCTTCCAACTTCACCTTTCCGGCCGGCTGCTACATTGCCGAGGTGGAGATCGATCCGGATACCGGCGAGACGGACATCGTCCAGTTTGTCGCGGCCGACGATTTCGGCAACATCATCAACCCGATGATCGTCGAGGGCCAGGTGCATGGCGGCATTGCCCAAGGCATCGGCCAGGCGCTGCTCGAGAACGTGCAATATGATGCGAACGGCCAACTGCTGACGGCAAGCTATATGGACTATGCCATGCCGCGCGCCGACGACCTGCCCTCGTTTAAACTTTCGCATCAGAACACGCCTTGCCCGAGCAATCCGCTCGGGATCAAGGGCTGCGGCGAGGCAGGTGCCATCGGTTCGCCGCCGGCGCTCATCAACGCCATCACCGATGCGATCGGCCATAACAAGCTCACCATGCCGGCGACCCCGATGAAGGTCTGGCAGGCATTGCACGCGGCTCACTGAGGAGAAAAGACATGTATGCTACCAGCTATCATCGTGCATCCTCGGTGGAAGATGCCGTCAAGCTCAAGTCCGCCAACGAGGAGGGCAAATACCTTTCCGGCGGCATGACCTTGATTGCGACCATGAAACAGCGGCTCGCCGCACCGAGCGACCTGATCGACCTTCGCCATATCCCGATGCTGCGCGGGATTTCGATCGACGGACACAAGGTGACGATCGGGGCTGCCACGCCGCATGCGGATGTGGCGGCTTCGCGGGAGCTTGCCGCCATATGTCCGGCGATCTGCAAGCTCGCCGGACATATCGGTGACCCGCATGTGCGCCACATGGGCACGATCGGCGGTTCGATCGCCAATAACGACCCGGCGGCGGATTATCCCGCCGGCCTACTCGGGCTCGGCGCGACCATCGTCACCGACCGGCGTTCGATCACGGCGGATGATTTCTTCACCGGTCTTTTCGAGACCGTGCTGGAGGAGGGCGAGATGGTGACGTCAGTGACCTTCGAGGCGCCGGAAAAGGCGGGCTATGCCAAGTTCAACAACCCGGCCTCGCGTTTTGCGATGACCGGCGTGTTCGTGGCCAAGACCGCCGGCGGCGTGCGCGTGGCCGTGACCGGCGCCGGCTCATCCGGCGTCTTCCGCCATCCCGGCTTCGAGCAGGCGCTGGCCTCCAACTGGTCGGCGGATGCGCTGGGCAGTGTCGCGGTCGATGCCTCCAACCTGATGTCGGACATGCACGCGAACGCGGAATACCGCGCCAATCTGGTCAAGGTCATGGCGAAAAGGGCGGTCATCTCTGCGGGCTGAGGCGAATCGGGATCACCGGAAAAGGCCGGGAAGAGCGGCGAGGGCCGCTCTTCTTTCCTGCTGCTTGACTTGGATCAATTCTCACATTTTCGATATCGCTTACCTTTTTATTGGAATAATTCAAAAAAAGGGGGCCTTTTGCCGCAGGTTGGTTCTATTCGCTTTGTCCGGGGTTGACGAAAAGCGCGGCTGAAATCAAAACCAAGGCAGGTTCTGGAGTGTGAGCATGGACTTCGAGGCATTTTTCAAGAGCGAACTGGACGGTCTTCACGGCGAAGGCCGGTACCGGGTGTTCGCCGATCTGGAGAGGCATCGCGGCAATTTTCCCCGCGCCACGCGCCATACTCCCGATGGCCCGAAGGAAGTGACCGTCTGGTGTTCGAACGACTATCTCGGCATGGGGCAGCACCCCGCCGTGATCGAGGCAATGAAAGAAGCCATCGATCACTGTGGCGCGGGTGCGGGAGGCACCCGGAATATTTCTGGCACGACGCACTACCACGTGGTTCTCGAGCAGGAACTCGCGGACCTGCACGGCAAGGAAGCGGCGCTGATCTTCAATTCCGGCTATATGTCGAACTGGGCAACGCTCGGTACGCTTGGCCAGAAGATCCCCGGCTTGATCATTTTCTCCGACGCGCTGAACCACGCCTCGATGATCGAGGGCATTCGTTATGCCAAGTGCGAACGGGTGATCTGGAAGCACAACGACCTCAACGACCTCGAGGCAAAGCTGGCGGCAGCCGATCCGAACGCGCCGAAGCTGATCGCCTTCGAGAGCATCTATTCGATGGACGGCGACATTTCGCCGATCAAGGAAATCTGCGACCTCGCCGACAAATACGGCGCGATGACCTATCTCGATGAAGTGCATGCGGTCGGCATGTACGGCCCGCGGGGCGGTGGCATCGCCGAACGCGAAGGCCTGATGGACCGTCTGACGATCATCGAAGGCACGCTCGGCAAGTCCTTCGGCGTGATGGGCGGTTATATCGCCGCGTCGACCGCGCTCTGTGATTTCATCCGTTCCTTTGCCTCGGGCTTCATCTTCACGACGGCACTGCCGCCGACGCTGGCAGCCGGGGCGATCGCCTCGATCCGGCACCTGAAGGCAAGCCCTTTCGAGCGGGTCCGCCATCAGGACCGTGTCCGCAAGCTGCGCACGATGCTGGATCAACAGGGTATTCCGCACATGCACAACCCGAGCCATATCGTGCCGGTCATGGTCGGCGATGCGGCCAAGTGCAAATGGATCTCGGATATCCTGCTCGATACCTGCGGTGTCTATGTGCAGCCGATCAACTATCCGACCGTGCCGCGCAAGACCGAACGCCTGCGTATCACCCCGACGCCGCTGCATAGCGATGCGGACATCGAACACCTAGTCGGCTCGCTGCACCAGCTCTGGTCGCGCTGCGCGCTGGCGCGGCACGTGGCTTGACGACGGCTTGCCCCATCACCTGAAGAGGCGGCCTACCCCCTCACCAACAAAATCTACGACTTAGCTTCACTAAGATCGTGATTTTGTAACCTCTCCCGCAAGGGGAGAGGCAGGCTGCGGCGGCGCGGCACCCTTATCTCTCCCCCTGCGGGAGAGAAAGTGATTTCAACATCTTAGCGAAGCTAAGTGTTAGAAATCGCAAGTGAGGGGATGTTCGTGGGCAACCAAGCCCAATACCGCCCTAAGCAGCCATTTCCCTCTGAGCAATAATCTCTCCGGCACGACGCCTTGCCTCGGCATCCGCCGCGAAAACCTCATCCATCGTCGCTGCGGGCGGATGGCCCGCCATGTCGTCCATTACCTTTTCGGCGATATCCGCCATGTTGAGAAAACCGATGCGGCCGGCGCAGAAGGCGTGGAAGGCGATCTCTTCGGCAGCGTTCATCACGGCGCCCTGTACCCCGCCGCGTTCAAGAGCCGTGCGCGCCAGCCTCAGCGCCGGGAAACGGACCTCGTCAGGGGCCTCGAAATCCAGCCTTGCGAGCTTTGCGAAATCCAGCCGCTCGACATCGAGCTCCGGACGGTTCGGATAGGTCAGCGCATAACCGATCGCGGTGCGCATGTCGGGACAGCCGAGCTGCGCCAGCACCGACCCGTCCCTGTACCCGACCATGGAATGAATGACCGATTGCGGATGGACGATCACCTCGATCTGGTCCGGCCGCAGATTAAAGAGATGTTTCGCCTCGATCATCTCCAGCGCCTTGTTGAACATCGAGGCGCTGCCGATCGAGATTTTCAGGCCCATCGACCAGTTGGGATGGGCGCGCGCGATATCCGCGGTAACGCCGGCCATCTGCTCGCGAGTCCAGGTGCGGAAAGGACCACCGGAGGCGGTGAGCACGATGCGCTCGACCGCGTGGTGCTGGTCGTCTTCGAGCGACTGGAAGATGGCGCTGTGTTCGCTGTCGACCGGGATCAGCCGCCCGCCGCCCTCGGTGACCGCCCTGACGAACAGTTCGCCGGCCGAGACCAGGCATTCCTTGTTGGCGAGCGCGATATCGGCGCCACGTTCGGCGGCGGCCAGCGTCGGGGCAAGCCCGGCGGTGCCGACGATCGCCGCCATGACCCAGTCGGACGGACGCGCACCCGCCTCGATCAGCGCCTCGCGGCCGGCGGCGACCTCGATGCCGCTGCCAGAAAGCGCGTCTTTCAGTGCCGCATACTGGCGGTCATCGGCGGTGACGGCCAGTTTTGCACCGCATGCCTTCGCCTGGTCTGCCAGAAGCGCGATATTGCTGTTGCCGGTGATGGCGACGACCTCGAAGGCTTCGCGGCCGCCGAGCTGGTTCACCACATCCAACGTATTGACGCCGATCGAGCCGGTGGAACCGAGGATGCTGATGCGGCGCTTGCCGGTTTCGGCCATGCTGTCTTCCATTTCCTAAAGCTGCCGTTGGTCTACAAGCGAAAGCCACGGCTCACAAGAGCGGGCTTGAATTCGGCCCGGCTGCGACCAAGTGCAGCTTGCACGACGGATGATCTTTGCGCGAAGTGGGACGATGAGCGAACACCGTGAAATCCAGACGACTTGCGTGATCGCCGGCGCCGGCCCGGCGGGGCTGATGCTCGGCCTCCTGCTGGCGCGCGCCGGCATAGATGTCATCGTCGTCGAGAAGCACGCCGATTTTCTGCGCGATTTCCGCGGCGACACGATCCATCCCTCGACGCTGGAGGTGATGCACGAGCTCGGCCTGATCGACGAATTTCTGAAGCTGCCGCACACGCGGGCGGCAAGGCTTTCGGCCGAAATGGGCGGGAAGACGATTACCATCGCGGATTTTTCGCGGCTGCCGGTCAGGCACCGCTTCATCGCTTTCATGCCGCAATGGGACTTTCTGAGCTTTCTCGCTGAAAAGGCGCAAAATTATCCGAATTTCCGGCTGATCATGCAGGCGCAGGTCACGGACGTGTTGGAGGATCAAGGGGTAATCTCTGGTCTCCTGCTGGAGACGCCGGAAGGAGAGCTCGCCATCCGCTCGACGCTTGTCGTCGGTGCCGACGGCCGCAATTCGATCGTGCGGGAAAAGGCCGGTCTCGATGTCGAGAGTTTCGGCATGCCGAGCGAAGTCGTCTGGATGAAGCTGTCGAAACAGAAGGGCGATCCGAACGAGGTGATGGGCCATGCCGGACCGCGGCAGGGTTTCGTGCTGATCGACCGCGGCGACTATTGGCAATGCGGGTATGTGATCCGCCGCACCACATTCGCCGACATCCGCAAGAAGGGTATCGAGGCTTTTCGGCAGATGGTGATCGGCGTTTCACCGCTGCCGGCCGAGCGCATGCAGGAGATCCGCAGTTTCGACGACACCAACCTGCTGACGGTGCGCATCGACCGGCTGAAGCAGTGGTGGCGGACGGGGTTGATCTGCATCGGCGACGCGGCGCATGCGATGTCGCCGATCGGCGGCGTCGGCGTCAACCTGGCGATCCAGGATGCGGTGGCGGCCGCCAATATCCTCGCCGCACCGCTGCTTGAGCAGCGTCTGAACGACGCGGACCTCGCCGCCGTCGAAAAGCGCCGCGGGTTTCCGACCAGGGCGACGCAGAAGCTGCAGCTGATGATGAGGAGCAGCCGTCGCACCGATGAGGGAGACGACCGGAAGCGCAAGGGGCCGCCGGTCTTCATCCGGGGCATTGCCCGCTTTCCGCTGCTCGCCCATCTGGCCGGCCGGCTGATCGGGCTCGGTTTCCGCATGGAGCATGTGCGGGCAAGACAAGGCAACCTTTGACGACCCGGCGTCGTTGATCGGCAAAACAAGAGGTTTGCCATGCTCATGCTCGGAAGAATGCTGACGATGGCAATGGCGCTGCTGGGCGGGGTCTTCTTTTCCCAGGCACCGGAATTCGCGCAGCAATACCGCCAGCGGATCGGCGGCGCGCTCGACGAGCTCAAGATCATGATCTCGGAATTCGACGCCCAGGCCAATCACAACGGCCTCGACCGCCAGGAGGCGCTCAACATCTATTCCGCCTCGCCGCAGCCCTTCCTGCGCAATCAGGGCGAAGCGATGCGGCGGACCTTTTCGCGTTACGAGATGCTCGCCGAGCAACAGAAAGAGCTGACCCTGGCGCCGCCGTTCACCAAGCCGTTCGTGGTGATGCGCAATCCCGATTCGACGACGTTTGCGAATGCCTGGCGCGATTTCGTGCCGGGTGTGCCGGTCGATTTCGCAGGCCTCACCTGGGCCGCAGGTGGGCTCTTCTGCGGCTGGCTGATTGCAGCGCTGCTAGGAGCAGCCCGCCGCGGCGTCGTTCGCACGGTAAGGCGGCCGAAACGGATGGACCAGACGTCGACGATTGCCCGATAATGCCCTTCCCGAGAGAAGGGTGACATTTCATACCGGAGACATGGTTACACTTTTTGCCTTTGCGAGGAGAGCGAAGGTGCCTTGGCAGGAGTGCAACCGTATGGACGAGCGTCTCAAGTTCGTTGCG